>JAICKZ010000188.1 GCA_025927665.1 Steroidobacteraceae bacterium
CGGGTAGCAGCTTGCGGATTTGCTCAAGCTTGTTGCGCGGTGCATGCAGCATGATGTACTTACTTTCTTTCACTTGCTGCACGCCATTAATACGCATCATCAAACGTTGAATCCATTCTTGCTTTTCATTGCTCACCGCCAAAGGAGTGCGAATGACCACAGCCTGGCTATCTATAATAGTTTCTACTTCATTCAAATGATTGGCCACCAGTGTTGCACCTGTTGATACCAAGTCACAAATTAAATCCGCGCGACCTAGACGGGGTGAAATTTCAACTGCGCCGGACAGGGTAACGATTTCAGCTTGAATACTATTTTGCTTCAGATGACGAGCAAGGATGTTTGGATAGGTGGTAGCGATGCGCTTGTTTTGCAATGACTGTACACCTTGATAATAAAAATCATCGGGTACGGCAATCGACAAACGGCATTTGCCGTGATCCAGCAACATAAGTTGTTCAAACAACGGGCTCATACCACGTGCTTCAAAGGCCAGGCGTTTTTCTTCAATAACGTTCAAGCCAACAATGCCAAGATCAGCGACGTCCTGTTGGACGAGATCAGGAATGTCATCATCGCGTACTAATAAAATATCCAGCGGCATGTTTTCGCCGTAGCAAATCAATTGATCTTTACCGCGGCTGTATTTCAGACCGCAGCGTGACAACAAATCCAATGAGTTGTCAGTGAGACGGCCAGATTTCTGAATCGCAATCTTGATACGGGTTTGTTTGTCCATGGAATATTCAGTTCTTAATAAATGAGTGACAATGAGATAGATGAGTAGTGCAACGAGTGCGCTGTGCGCGAATCAACACTCAGGCATGAATGCAGGTGCGTGATTTAGTTGGTTTATGATTGAAGTGAGGATGAAGGCGTTCACTGACAATTTGATAACCACCATCGCCCTTGAGTAAACAGCGTGCAACACGACCGATCGTGGTCAAGCTGACACCGGTGAGTTTATGAATTTCTCGATAGGGTAGACCGTCTTTCAATAACCCGACCACTGCCCAGCGATCGGCCAATGCCTGTAATTCAGCGGGCGTACACAAATCACGAAAAAATGCACGACATTCCTCCACGGACTGTAATGTCAGGACTGCATTAAACAAATTGCGCTCCGCCAAAGCTTCCTGGCGAGCTGTCACGGCACGATTTTCTTTCACGAGGCGCTATACCAATGTACTAATATGCTAGTACATTAGTGCAATTGAATAAGATGGTCAAGGAGAAACCCAATACTTGATGTTAAATATGTGTCCTTGCTGTTCAAAATTACGATTCCTATCAAGCGCAGTTACCGCTTCACTTACGACGTCTCCGTTTTGATGCAACGGGAGGTTTGTAGACTTCAAGGATGTTCTTTGTTTTTGATAGTTTTGTACATCCGTCGTCAATCAGTTTAATAAAGTCTGTGGCATCTGAAAAATAATTCTTGAAAGCAAGACGGATTTCATCACTCGTATCCGCACGTACAAGAACAATATCTCGATTTGGCATCTGCTTTTCGAGTTCAAAGAGCTGACGAAGTGCCTCTGTTGCGTCTCGAAACCCTCTGACTTCAAGTGCGTTTCCTTCGGAGAAAATAAGGATTGCATTGCGCTTAGTTGATACAGTGCGGTCTGCCGCGTTCAACCCACGAAGCATTTCCATTAGTCCTATTTCTTTATCGATAGTTAGAAATTCCGTAATTAAGTCTCGATCTTCAAGTTTAGGAAATGGTCCCTTCTGATCTTCATGAGCGCGCGATAGAATTTCGCTAGCCAAAGCCATTGCATGCTCAAATCGTTTGTCGCCTTGCTGAAACTTTGGTTGATTCTCTGTAATGAAGCCAATTACCTCAACTGCGGTTGCCCATGCATGCTGTATTAGCGTTCTGTACTGAATTTCTACGTATAAGCCAGTCAAATGTTTTCCAACGTCCGAATTCACGTCGTACTTGTAAATGTCATGGATACCTCTATAACCAGTTTCCTTGGGGCGCTTGATATAGTCGTACTTGTCGGGGTCATCTGCATGTTGTCTTTTGTGATTAAAGCGTGCATTGTGAAAATTCTTACGGAACGCATATAGATCTTTTATTTGTTTGAATATGAGTCTACAGCCAGCTATATCGTCCATACGTGAAAGACTCATTCCTGGTAGACGATCCAATTTGTCAAAGATTGTGCGTTTTCGCTTGTGCCGTTGAGCGACCTTAGCTCCTGCTGCGTGAGCGCGTTCTCTAAGGATAGCTTGGAACGTGTTCAAGACGGCCCGATGTGCTTCGCGCCACTCCTCAATCACCACAAGATCATCAGACGTGGGACGGTTTAGGCGGATATTTTCACCAGCACGATTGACTCGAGACTTAGAACCTCCGGGGTACGTAAACTGACCCTCTAGAATAGGACGCTTTTGCATGTCGGTGCTAGGTAAAATCGGCTATTATATTGAAAGCCATCTGCGATAATAGTTATTGCATTTACTTAAACGTTGTATTTCATATATTCATCTGGTTTGTTCATCAACGTATTATTGAATCATGCTGCTATGAATTTAATCTTGCCAATTCTACCCAACTTTACATGCCGCTTTGCTCGCCATAGATCGTAATTGCATTGCATGGCAAGCCAGCTTTCAGCAGAACGGCCCAATGCTTTTGACAGACGTAATGCCATCTCAGGGCTAATGCTACTCGTTCCCGTCAGGATGCGATGCAATGTGGAGGCTGACACCCCAAGTTTAACGGCAAGTTCGCGACCGCTTATATTGTTGGGTTCAAGGTAAACATCGGTAATAAACTCACCAGGATGTGGAGGGTTGTACATAGTCATTTAGTGATAATCCTCGTAGTCCAAAACATAGGCGTCTCCGCCTCTAAATTCGAAAGTTAAGTGCCAGTTGCCATTTACCCATACTGACCAGCGACCTCGTTCAATTCCTTTTAACGAATGTAAGCGAAACCCGGGAATCTCCATATCATCTCCTGTTCGAGACGTATCCAAAGCCACCAGTAAAATACGCAAGCGCCTGGCATGGTGAGGTTGTATTCCTGCAGCGCTACCAGATTCGAAAAACTTTCTTAATCCTTTATGCCGGAAAGATTTTATCATGGATAACATGGTATCGTGTTGCGCATTACGCAACAAGGGGTACTATTGGGAATTTATTTCAGTCATGAGATGGTTATGATTAACAAGACGATACGAGTCACCGTTTCTTTGAGTGGTTCCAAGCGCCTGATTACAGGTTGCATTCTGATTACGTTACTCACCTGTGGCGCTAGAGCCAACGTGCTTGCGTCAATTAACTACGCACGTGAACATGGATGTAGTGAAAGGGCTATCAATAAACTGCAGTTAAATAAAAATTTAAATGAGGCCGCCAAACGATATTCTCAGGGCACCAAGCCAAGTGATGCTGCGCATTCTGTGGGTTATGAGATGACTCAGTTGGCGTCGTTACACTTGGAAGGATTCAATAATGATGCTGAATTGCAAAGATTATTATTGTGGCGCTATTGCAACATTGTAGGTGATGCTGATGCTCGAGATCTTGGTTATTTTCAGCGTGGTTCGGCCGTATGGATACTGATCGCCGCGGCACGCGGTAATCCCGGTAAACCTGCTGTGGCGAGTCAACAGGTATTGCAATTGGTTAATCAAGCACGAGCACAACCGCGACGTTGTGGTAAAGAATCATTTGCCGCAACGAGTCCGCTTAAACTCAATGCATTATTGACTCAGGCGGCGCAACTGCATGCAAACGATATGGCACGGCATCGTTATTTGGAACACGAGGGCCGCGATGGTAGTACTCCCGTAGTGCGTGTCGGTAGAACCGGGTATCAATGGAAAATAGTGGGTGAAAATATTGCCGCTGGAGCGGGTACGGCTGAGGTAGTAGTGAATGATTGGTTAGGAAGCCCTGGCCATTGTGCCAACATCATGAGTCCCAAGTTCACCGAAATGGGTGTGGCATTTGCAATTAACAAAGATGATCAAGAATATGGTGTCTATTGGGCTCAAGAGTTTGCTGCGCCGAAGATCAAATAGAATTGCAATGTCGAGTGATATTTCTTCGAATCAAAATCAAATTTCGTTCGCCCTGAGCCTGTATGGGGACTCCTGATTCTCAGTAGAAGATCAAGAATGCTTCGACAAGCTCAGCATGAGCGGAACCCAAGGCGTATGGTGTTGTTGTCTGTCAGTCAATAAGTTGAGGAACTTTTGATTCAAATGAACGCTTTATTGTTTAGTTTCTTGATATTGCTTGACTCGAAATACCGTTACATGGCGCAATGTAATACATGAATAGCCCATCAAAGCTGGGCCAACAATTGTTGGAGTTGATTTCTGTGTTGCAATCTATTGCGGCGCCTTGCGCTTTGATTGGAGGGTTGGCGCTTTCTTCGCATAGAGTAGTTAGAGCCACGCAAGACATGGATTTGTTGGTTGACAGTAATCATGCAGATACAATTGATCTGACTTTACATCAATTGGGCTATACGCGACGGTATCGAAGCAATGATGCCGCTAATTATACGCGCGGAGATGAACGTGTTGACCTGCTTTATGCTAGTCGACTTATCGCGCGACGATTGCTAGCTAATCAAGGTATTGCCAACTTCGTTGGGTAATATTCCCGTAATCAGCGCAGAAGGATTAATTGGACTCAAGCTACAAGGCATGGTGAACGATCCGCGACGCACTCAGGATCGAGAAGATTCTTTCCTTGCTGCGCGCTAATCGAGATACATTGAATATGAATGAAGTGCGAGAATATTTTCGAGTATTTGATCGAGAACAGTTATTGAGTGAGCTTCTCAATGAACGCTGAGACACAACCAGAGAATTCTATAGCCAACGAATTAGACAATTATCCTGTTGTGGCAGAGGGTGGTATCAAGATACCTGTAAGTCCATCGAACGATCCTTATGCGCAACTTGACGATCTAATGAAAGTGGTGGAAGCGTTGTGCCCCACTTGGCCGGAGCGCGGGATGTTTAAAGAGGGCGGCATTGGTTATTGTAGAAGAATATTTGTTTTCTGATTCTATTCGTTGAGATTCTGTGGTTGTGAACGGATTGATCAGTCCTATTAACCAAACATACAATAATACCGTTCGTCCTGAGCTTGTCGAAGGGCTCTTAATTCTCAGTGGAAAGCCAAGAATATTTTGACAAGCTCTGCATGAATGGAATTTATGGATTTGCACTGACGAGCCGAATTAATAGCTTGAGTGAGCGCTAGGAAAGAGCCTTTGTCGCATGCCGATGCGAATGCCAATAACGCCATCCCAGCAGCAGTGCAAGAATGGCTGCGTAAAGCAGCGGTTCGCGTACATCTCGTTTCACTTCCCAGTAGTAATGCCACACACCTAAAATGGCAATCACATATATCAGTCGATGTAATTGCTTCCAGCGTTTGCCAAGACGACGCATCATGCCGTTGGTTGAAGTTGTCGCCAATGGAATCAGCAACAACAAAGCTGTGAAACCAATAGTGATGTAAGGTCGTTTGATGATGTCTTTGATAATGCTGTGCCAGCTGAAACCGGAATCAAGTAGAAAGCCTTGATCCAATATCAGCCATGTTAAAAAATGAAGCAACACATAAGTAAACGCAAATAGGCCCAACATACGACGTAGCATGACTAACCATGGCCAGCCCAGTGTGACGCGCAATGGAGTGACGCATAGCGTAATAAGTATGAATCGTAAACTCCATTGACCGAGTTGATGCAATACCTTTGCAACTGGATCAACGCCTAAATCAACGCCAGCGACATTGAATGCACCTGCAGTTAACCAGATCAATGGTAGAAGGCAGACTATAAACAATAAAGGCTTGTAGACGCGACGAACGGTGTTGGCGGAAGGCATGGTTGAAGTGACTTTAGTTTCCGTTCGTGCTGAGCTTGTCGAAGCATTCATGATTATGATGAAGAACCCTTCGACAAGCTCAGGGTGAACGGATTAATGAATCAGGGTGAACCGATTGATGGACAACTCAAGGTAAATGGATTAATGAACAGCTCAGGTGATTGGATTGATGAGTGACGGTGATTTCAATGTCAAAAATATTTCTGCAAATCCATTCCTTTGTACAAACTTGCCACTTGTTCTTCGTAACCGTTGAACATTAATGTGGGTTGTCGTGAATTGAACAGACCCGATCCCGCACCGATGCGGCGTTCGCGTGCCTGACTCCAACGTGGATGATCGCGATTTGGATTTACATTGGAATAAAAACCATACTCATTGGGTGCGGTCACGTTCCAAGTTGAGGGTGGTTGATTATCAACAAAGTTAATTTCAACAATAGACTTGATGCTCTTGAAACCATACTTCCAGGGTGTGACCAATCGGATCGGCGCGCCATTTTGATTTGGCAAAGTCTGTCCATATAGACCCACCGCCATAAATGCCAGTGGATGCATTGCCTCATCGATACGCAAGCCTTCTACA
>JAICKZ010000267.1 GCA_025927665.1 Steroidobacteraceae bacterium
ACTGGCGATCAATGTGGGTGGCATAAACATCACTGCTGCCACAGAAAATATTTTGATAATGTTGTTCTGTTCCAGATTAATTAACCCCAGCGTCGCTTCCAACAAAAAAGATACTTTACTACCCAAAAAACTGGCGTGATCTGACAATGCAGTTGCATCACTGGCAATGGAACGGAAGCGCTGACGTTGCTCATCATTAAGCTGAACTGAACTTGATTGCTGCAAAAATGCCAGCATGCGCGCCAAACTGACGAGACTCTCGCGCGCTTTCGAATTCAACTCACCGTTAAAGCCAATCCGTTCGAGCAAGACACGCAAATCACGCTTGCTGTCCTTCTTGTTGGATTCAGCTTCAAAGATATTTCCGGACACTGCATCCAAATCGCTGCCAATCCTTTCCAAGGTATCGGCGATGCGTTCAGTGATGGCTTCAATCAATCCTGCGAGAATGGCAACTGCCGAATTACAAGCTTGTGGATGACGTTCTGCATAACTGATGAACTGCTTGAATGACCGTGTATCCACATAGCGATTGGTAATTAATTTTCCATTGGCAAGTATGAAAGTAATGGCGGTGCTTTCCGGACGCGCCGTATCGAGCTTGGCCGCAACCGTCGCGGTCATGAACAATGCGCCATTTTCCTCATATAAGCGATTAGAAGTTTCAATCTCGCGCATCTCCTCACGTGATGGCACCTCGAGCGCGAGCTCACGTTCCACCAGACGCTCTTCTTCAATACTGGGTTCGAGTAAATCTACCCACACAATATTTTCTGGAATACGCTGGATGCTGTTGGCTTCAGTACGCGCCAAACCACGAGCATGTGAAATATAAGTGCTTAACATGCCCAGAAGCCTATTTTAAAAAGATAATAGGTGCAACTTAACGCGGCGGCAAAACTGATTTTCGAAAAGCTTTATCAAGCAGCAATCAATCGTTCTTTTCACGAGCTGCCAACTCATTAATTAACACCAGCAACTGAGCCTGGCCACCGGCCATCACCACATCGGTTACATAGCGACCATTAATGATGATTGTAGGCACCGCATTAATGCGATAGCGATCACCCATGATTTGCGCATGTTTCAAGCTGGCTTCAATAGCAGGAGAGGCATTGGCGCGCTTGTAATCCTCTTCACTGACGCCATGCGCGATAAAAAATGCCTGCGCTTGTTCATTGGTATTTAAAGGAGATTTGTCTATTTGTAATTCTTTAAACAATGCAGCATGAAGCTCTTCGCTCTTACCAAGTAATTCAGCAATGTAATACATACGTGCATGCAAACGTTGCACACTTCCCCACATCACGGGCAAGCGTACAAAGTTAATGTAGGCAGCTTTCTGTTTACGCCAAACATCCAGAGACTGATCCAATACATAACAATGCGCAGATCCATACCAATAAGCTTCGGTGACTTCGACTTGGCCTGGCAGAGCAGAAGTAGGTTGTACTGGCGACAACCGTTTGTAGTTTACGCCTTCCTTCCAAGCGGAATTTGATTCAGTTGGCGGCTGCAACTCTTTTAGTGACAACGGCTGTGCAGCTTTGGAATCGATATCCGTACTGGTTGCGTCTGTTTCCGATAACTGCATCGGTATGGTGTCAGAACCAACACTACTTTCTGCTGAACTACTTTCGCTTGTTACGATGATGGTCGGTTTAGGTTTCTTTGAGCTTGCAGTTGTTGGATGTTTGTTAACCGATACAGGTGCGTGCTTATTACACGCAGCAAGCATCGATGCAATCAGCAGCAGGTGAAGAAATCTTTTTATACACACTGTCTGCCCCGATTTCAAAACCATGCGCGATCAGCGCAGTCCCTGAATATAAGCGGCAACTGCCTTGATCTGATCATCGGTTAATTTGCCAGCTTCCATTTGCATTATTTCCGCTTGGCCTTTATCCGTAGTGCGAGTGTGATTGCGATAATTCTGTAATTGCAGCACGACATAGGCAGAACGTTGACCATAGAGTGATGGATATACAGCAGCAGGATTGCCACGACCGTCGGGACCATGACAGGCAAGACATGCCGTTACTTTGGTGCTTGCAATACCACCTTGGTAAATCTGTTGACCCAACGCCACTTTGGAAGCATCTGCTTCAGAACCTTTAACTTTCTGTGAGGCAAAGTAAGCCGCGACATCTTCCATATCCTGATCGCTTAATGCCTGCGCTTGAGGAGTCATCAATGGATTGGTTCGTTGACCCGTCTTGAATGCCTTAAGTTGTTTGACAATGTAGCCCGCATGCTGTGCCGCGAGATTTGGCCATTCTGGTCCGTTGCTATTGCCATCCATGCCGTGACAAGCGGCACACACCGCCGTTTTAGCTTGACCGGCTTTAGCATCACCTGCGGCATGTGTGACATTCATGCTCAAAGCCAACACCATCGCACCTGCATACAGAATCCCAGACTTCATACCCACTCCGGCAGAAAATAAAGTAAATGGACTAATGACTGTCCGCAAATATTATTGTTGCGGTCGAATCAAGTGAGGCGCGCGATTGTACACTAGACATTTCACAATGCATTGATTTCAGTAAAGCAGTTCTTAATGTCGCATTATCCAACGGTTAATTTTCTCACCAGCTCATGGCAAGCTACGCAGTTTCCTGCAGACTCCGGCGCTGAGGTTGCCTTTGCCGGTCGTTCTAACAGCGGAAAATCCAGTGCCATCAATGCGATTACTGGCAGGATTGCACTTGCACGTACCAGCAAAACACCAGGACGTACTCAACTCATCAATTTTTTTACTTTAGGTGAAACGCAACGTCTGGTTGATTTGCCCGGTTATGGCTTTGCCAAAGTGCCGCCAGCGATGCAGCAGCATTGGCACGAATTGATGAGTGGTTATTTCGAACATCGGCAAAGCCTTAAAGGACTTGTTATATTGATGGACTCGCGACATCCACTAAAAGATACCGACTGGCAAATGCTGCAATGGGGCGGAGCTCGCGGCGCGCATTGTCACGTGCTACTCAGTAAAGCCGATAAGCTTTCACAAGCCGAAGGCAGCAAAGTGTTGCGTGAGGTACAAGCAGCACTTGGCGATCAAGCGACCGTGCAATTGTTTTCTGCCACTTCACATCGTGGTGTTCAAGAAGCGCGCAAGATTCTGGACGGAATGTTGAAGTAACACTCACATTGATGCGCACCATCTAAAGGCGCTATAGATTCGGCTTAGCACAAATACAGTGCTGCATAATTGCTACGTCTAGCCTCTTAAACTTACATTGATTATGAAGATCCCGTATTGCCAATAAGCCCTGCGCAATGGCTTGATTTTTGCTTCTCGTATTGTATTAAGCGCCATCATATTAACGACGATCGACGGCGCTTTTTTGTTGTGTCTCACTTATTCAGCTATTCAGTATGGGGAAATTTCATGGCTTATCTCGTGCCTTCAGAATTTGTAAAAAAAATGGTCGATGCGGGCGAATCAAAAATCTTCATGAGTGTCCGCGACACGGTAATCCGAGCGTACATGGCTGGCGCAATGCTCACGCTTGCTGCAGCTTTTTCAGTCACCATCAACACTCAAACAGGTAACCCATTGCTCGGTGCAGTCTTGTTCCCAGTTGGATTCTGCATGTTGTATCTGTTTGGTTTTGATTTGTTGACAGGTGTGTTTGTATTAACTCCGCTTGCACTCATAGATAAGCGTCCTGGTGTAACCTTCGGCGGTGTACTTAAAAACTGGGGATTGGTGTTTACCGGCAATTTTCTGGGTGCGTTAACGGTGGCGGTGTTGATATCGATCACTTGCACGTATGCATTTTCAATCGCACCGAATGAAGTGGGCCAAAAGTTGGCAAGCATAGGAGTAGCGCGTACCTTGGGTTATGCGAAGTATGGCGCAGCAGGTATGTTGACTCTGTTTGTTCGTGGCATGTTATGCAACTGGATGGTTTCCGCCGGTGTCGTCGGCGCGATGATTTCCACCTCCGTCAGTGGCAAAGTCATTGCTATGTGGATGCCCATCATGGTGTTCTTCTACATGGGTTTTGAACATTCCGTTGTAAACATGTTCTTGTTCCCATCAGCGTTAATTATGGGCGGTCAGTTTTCAATATCGGATTACTTTATCTGGAACGAAATTCCGACCGTACTTGGCAATCTTGTTGGTGGTTTATCGTTTACGGGTTTGACTTTATATGCGACGCATATAAAAACGGCACCACAACGCACGATGAAGTAATCAACGTACAGATGAAACAAGCCTCGATTCGTCAGTGATCGAGGCTTGGTACAATAATAAATGTCTAATGAACTCAAACTATCAATCGTACAATATTCCGATAAAGAACGCAAGGACGTTAACAAGTATTTCAACAGCGTGAATATTCCTAAA
>JAICKZ010000085.1 GCA_025927665.1 Steroidobacteraceae bacterium
AGATGCAGATGTTTTGCCCGATGCCATTGGCTATGTGAGTGCACATGCCACTTCCACGGAACATGGCGATATTGCCGAATCGCAGGCCACGTCGAGATTGTTCGGCAAGCGCATGCCCATTAGCACGCTGAAAGGCCACTTAGGACATACGTTGGGGGCTTGTGGTGCAATTGAAAGTTGGGCTGTAATTGAAATGATGAATCGCGATTGGTTCTCACCCACGCTGAATCTTGAGAATGTTGATCCACGCTGCGGTGAGCTGGATTACATTATGAATAGTGGTCGCGAATTGCACTGCGAATATGTGATGAATAATAACTTCGCATTCGGTGGTGTGAATACCTCGCTGATCTACAAACGCATCTAATAACTTAGATAAGCGTTGCATTCTGATTACCCTACAACTTCAAGACGTACAACCGGCGATTAAACCAAGATAGTTATGTGATGATCGCAACGATTATTCGGGTCGCAGCATTGCCTTACGGATTCCAGCGAATTCCGAACGCATCCATGCTTTGGCGAAGCGCATCTTGCGATCAATGGTCGCGGTGGAAATATGCAGAATGTTGGTGATCTCTTGCGTCGTATGTCCACCAAAGTAGTGCAAATCGCAAGCCTTGGCTGCAACAGGATCGAGCATCGCCAGTTGTTCCAGGGCTTCGTGTAGCTCGAGCAATAGTTCATCGCTTTCTGCTTGCACCTTCATGGTCTCGTCACCGGTATCTTCTATCGACACAGAGAGTTGACGTTTGCGTTTGCGCTTGCGTGCGTATTCCACCAATACCCAACGCATTTGAATGGCGCAACTGGCGAAAAAGTGTTGGGTATCATTGTATCCTTCAAAGCCTCGTTTCATCCGATTTAAGGCCGCATGCACAACATCCGTTGCATGCAATGTGTGTCCGCGCACTTCACGACGCATATAACGACGACCCAGTTCGCGTAGTCGTTGATAAACATCCGGTGTCAGCAACGAAAAAACATCGCCTTTCTGCAGCGATTTCGTTACCGCTGCGTCCGCGCTTGCATATGCACTTGCAGTTGGTTTAGGTTGTGGAGTCGCATTCATCGTTATCTACCAAGATAAACGGCACCTATCATTCAGTTCAATCGCCACTCATTAGTGTATAAGAAGACGTGACCATCGTCGCAACGGAAAACACGAATCCAATCACAACCGATATCGCGACCGTTTGCAATATTGTCGTCATCTGTCACTTGTTGGGTGGGAGTCGTCGAAACTCATGACAAGCCAGAACTTATTGAGTAATTGTCATAGGTTACGTCAGAATGCTTTCATTGCATGACATTGTTGTAGTCATCTGACTTACAAAAAATTAAGTATTGCGATATAGACATCAGACTAGTTGACTTTTTTTGATGAACAGAGCAGAGGAATGCTTAGTCGAAATCGAGTAGTACCTAGAAACTCATTTGCGTATCTCAATATCATCTTTAATTCCGGCATTTTCGATTATGGCATTGGCTTCTGCAGGCCAGTGATGATCAGTAATCTCATCGTTGCCATCCATGTCGTTATTATTGTAACTGCTGGCTGCAGACAGCCCTTTGCTTGGTGAGTACCAATTCTTCACGATATGGTTGTCTGTGGATGCTCTGCGTGGTGCAGCATCAGCCAGGGTATTTATGAAGAACCAGGTTCCTGCGCCATCGATAACATTGTTGCGAACGGTAAGATAGCGTGATCCTTCATCCAGATAGAGTCCAATTCTGTCCGGGATGTTAAAAATATAATTTTCTGCGATAAGCGTATCCGGACTTGCGGATAGATTGTAAATCGCACCGCCATCGTGAAATAGTTTCTTAATGTCGTGTATGCGGTTATATGCAACCACCACGCGTCGATGCAAAGTAGGCGTTTCGTAAGTAGGGTTTTGTGCAAAATCGTAATAGCCTCTTTGTCCGCGATATACAGCGTTGCCACCCACATCATTCATTCCCCATCCCCAGCCGATATCAATTCCATCATAGGGTGCATCATAAATCTCGTTATGAATAATGATCGCGCCATCGACATAGGTACTTAGTATCGCGCTGTTATCCATGTACACCTGACTTACTCCATGAATGCGATTATTCGCGATGATGATATCGCGATTGGCTTTGCGAAGATCGGTTGGGTGATGAGCATCGGGACTAATGCCACCTGCTAAAATTGCACCACCAGCTAAATCATAAAAATGACTGCGCTTGATGTCGATGCTGCGTGCACCCAAGCCAACATGCGTCGCATTCGCATCGTCGTTATTGCCAATACCCAGTGCAATTTGTCCCAAGTGCGCAAAAGTCACTTGATCAAACACGATGTGCTCTGCGGCAGCGACTTGCACTGCTGCAGGCATTTGCTTCCATTCATTACGTTGTGCTTCAAACCCTTTGCATCCCCAGCGACAACTGGTAATTGCATCTTTGGGTCGAGTTCGCAATGTGCCCGCGAGAAATGCGCCGCTCTGCTGATCAGTATAACCTTCACTTGTCGAAGGTGCACTCCAGCTTGCATACGAAAATTGAATACCGATGAATGAAAGATCGCGTACCGGATGCGCGTACGTACCACCAATTGACACAAGGTATTGCAAGTGTGGTAGTTCAACCTCTTGCTGTTGCGGGTTGACACCAGAGGCGGGTAGGTAATACAGCTTGCCAGCTTTTGAATCGATATAGAACTGTCCAGGCTCGGTAAGAAAGTTAAGTGAATTGGCAAGAAACAACTGCGAGGTGTTTTCACCTACCGGCGCATTCAACGTGTCGTAACCCCAAGTATTATTGTCCCATGCAGGTTGTTGCATTAACAATGTGCGACCAACAATCTTTTTCACTGGCGCAATTCGATTAGTGAACCAGCCCGTCGAGTGCACTTCGAGTTTGTCCTGCGCGGCCAAGGATGATAAGTAATCATACTTTGAGTCGTTAAGCACCATGCCTTCAGCAGTGAACGTTGCTAATGAACGCTCCAAAGGTATGGATCCGAATTTCATCAAGTGTCCATCGGCCCATATCTGTCGCGCATTGGTTCCTGGTGGAACATCAGCGACAAATATATTTCGTGCCACATCGAAGGATTTCCATCCAGTAACAGAAATAGATCCAACGATGATGGGATTAGAATTAGATTGAGGTTTCCATGTAACCTTGGTGTTGTACTGTCCACCATCGGCGGCGGTAAAACGTAAAGGTTTGGTAAGCCGATACACGCCATCGCCTAACTCAACAATGACATTGGATGAGGCGTTGACAACTCTCACTGCACGCTGCGCACGTTGCAAAGTTTTGAATGGTTTGTCGCGTGAACCGTCGCCACTATCGTCGCCTTGTATCGAAACATAATAAGTAATTGTGTTGATGGTGGACGTGTTTTCAGGAATGAATCCTGCCGTACAAGGAAGCGACACAAAAATCAATCCCAACCCCGCAATCATTACTAATTTGATGAATCGCATATAATCACCTATGACACTGAGCAAGTCATTGAACATCGCAACCAACATAAATCGGTTTGTGACATCAACTATTGGCAAGTATGCATGAGTTGACGATGCTGATCTACGAATGTGTGGTCGATGGAATGGTGTCAGGTTGCACGCTTAGTTCTGACAGTAAAGAAAAATTTCGTCACATGATGGATGTGGAATATAAAGCCAATATGCGGATATTGGATCACATTACCTCTCGGGATGATCGACGTGAGGATGTGATGAAGAGGATCATGGCTAGGAAATTCTCCTAACAATTCTCGATGACGTATGCAAATCACTATTAGATCAACTACCCACCAACCTTGCCGATCATCTCCCACATCGGCAAGAAAATACCCAGTGCCAGGATGCACACCATGCCACCTACACACACGATCAAGATAGGTTCGATTGCAGCGCTGAGATTTTTTAAAGCGTAATCGACTTCGCGTTCATAAAAATCGGCGACTTCGTCGAGCAGCTCCGACAGCTCTCCAGTTTCTTCACCCACTGACATCATTTGTAATACCAATGGTGGAAACATTTCCACACTGGTTGCAGCGTGGCTGAGTGGATCACCACGCTCAACTGCGATTCGCAAACGGTTAATACGCTCCGCCATGAATTCATTGCCTGCTGATTTTGCAATGACGTTCAGGGTTTGAATCATTGGCATGCCGGCAGCAAGTGAAATGGCTAACGATCTGCTGACGCGTGCTAGGATCGCCTCATGCGTCAACCTGCCGAGTATCGGCAATTTCAATCGCCATTCATCCCATTGAAGACGTCCATGTGTGGTTGCTAGATATTTGCGAATTGCGAGCGTCATGGCAACCATGCCCAAGATCACGACGTACCAATAGTTAATGGTGAAATCGGAGACACCCATGATAATGCGTGTTGGTAATGGGATGTTATCGCCAAGTGCTTTGAATAAAGGTGCAAATTTTGGAATGACGAAGGTGGTTAGAATACCCACTGCGATTGCCAGTACTATCATGACGATAATGGGATAACGCATCGCGGATTTTACGCGCTGACGTGTTTCATCATCTTGTTGCAGATATTCGGCCATGCGTTTGAACGAGCCTTCCAACGTACCGGTGGCTTCACCGACACGAACGATGCTGATGTATAACGGTGGAAAAATAGTTGGATGCCGTGCAAAGCTCGTGGCAAGGTCACGTCCCGATTCAAGACTGCCAAGAATATCTTCCAGTGCTTCGCGTAGTACCAAATTATGTGTTGACATGGCCAAACTACGTAAACCTTTGAGTAAAGGAATGCCGGCTTTTGTCACCGTGAACATTTGTCGTGAGAACAGCACGAGGTCAGCGGTTTTTGGCTTTCCTGTGCCGAGAAGTTTTGAGAATTTAGCTAAATCGATATCGCCAGTGCCACCCAGTAGGGTGATCTCAACGGGAGTGATGCCACCACTCATCAAACGCGAGGCCACATTGTCTGCTGTATCGCCGTCAAGGCGTCCGGTGACCAACTCACCACGTGCAGAACGTCCTTTATAAGTATACAAAGGCATCAGGCACGCTCTTGTTTCAACGATTGTTCAATCAGCGCATCGGTAAGTAATGGATCATCATTTTGTTCAACGCCACTGGTAACACCAATCGCTTCGCTAAGCGTAGTTCCACCTTGTGCTGCAAGTTGGATGGCGCTTTGTGTTAATGAAATGAATCCAGGACGCAGGCGTGCCGCTGCTGCAAATCCGATGGAGTCATTGCGGCGTATGAAGTCCGTCAGACCGCGATCCAGTTCCAGCAATTCATATACTGCAACACGACCTCGATATCCGGAAAGATTGCAATAGCTGCAACCATTGCCTTGCTTAAATTGCATGCTGGTAGCGGCAGCTCCAACATGTGCATGCAACCATGCCGATTGATGTTCATCAAGCTCAATTGGCTGTATGCAGTTTTCACAGATACGACGTACCAAGCGTTGCGCGACTACGCCATGCAATGCGGTGGCAATCATGAATCCAGCCGCGCCCATGTCCAGTAATCGATTGACGGTCGCAATTGAATTCATGGTGTGCAGTGTAGAAAAAACTAAGTGTCCGGTAATAGCGGCACGCAGACCGATATCAACGGTTTCCTGATCACGCATTTCACCGATCAAAATAATGTCGGGATCTTGTCGTAGTGTGGTGCGTAGTACGCGTGCAAAATCTAAACCGATTTTTTGATTGACTTGTACTTGATTGATACGATCAAGACGATACTCAACCGGATCCTCGACGGTAATGATTTTAGTATCCGCGTGATTGAGATGATTCAATGCGGAATACAAGGTTGTAGTTTTGCCACTGCCGGTAGGACCGGTGACCAATAACATACCGGCACTGCGCTCGATGAGATCGCGGAAACGTTCCAACATTCTGTCAGGCATGCCGAGTTGCTCCAGCGGCATCAAGTTTGCTGATTGATCCAGCAAACGCATGACGATCGATTCGCCAAACTGTGTCGGCATGGTGGACAAGCGGATATCGATCGATTTGTGTCCAACCTTGATAGAGAAACGTCCGTCCTGTGGCAAACGTTTTTCTGCAATATCTAATCCGCACATCAACTTCAGACGAGTGACCAATGCACCCGCAACACGACGACCATCAATATTTTGTTCGTGCAAGATGCCATCCACACGTTGCCTAACACGCAACGAATTTTCTCCAGGTTCAATATGCAAATCCGAAGCGCGCAACTGAATGGCATCGTGGAACATGGTTTGAATTAAACGAATGACCGGCGCATCTGCAGAGCCATCTTCAACCGCAAGTTGTTCGATATCGATGTCGCCATCACGCAATTCTTCGCGCACTTCCTGTGCGATGGATGCAATTTCGTCAGTACGACGATACGCAACGTCAATTACTTTCAATAGATCGGTTTCCTTCACCAACGCCAATCGCAATGGCTTTTTCAAGCGTGCAACCAGTTCATCATAGGCAACCAGATCAGTGGGATCTGCCATGCCTACCATCAGGGTGCGTGTATCCGCTTGTAACACGATGGCGCGAAAGCGTCGCGCTAATGTTTCCGGCAACAAGCGAACGGTGGTGGGATCGAGTGTGGCTTGTTTGATATCAATGAATGGAATTTTTAAATGTTGCGCCAACACTTCTTGTAAAGTTTCTTCGCGCACGATGTTCAAATCAGTGACGACGCGGCCAAATTTGTGGCCGGTACGTTTTTGTTCTGCTAAAACCGCAGCCAATTGTTCTTCGGTGATGATGCCGCATTCAACCAGCAATTCACCAAGACGAATTTTTTTTCTGCGCAGATCGTTAATAGGTGGAGTGGTAGCGGGATTCATGATGGCATTACTGTAGATGGCCTTGTTTCTTCAAGTCTTCAATGCGTGCGATGGGTTCGCTGACCAAGGTTGGCCAGTCACTGTCATTGACAATTAATGGACGCAATAAAATAACCAGCTCAACAGTTTTTGATTGCTTGCGATCGCTGCGAAACAATTTACCCAATAAAGGAATGTCGCCCAATATCGGAGTTTTATAGCCGAGATTGTCGCGCGTTTCACGCATCAAGCCGCCAATGACAATCAGCTGCCCACTATGTGCCTTTACGATATTGTCAGACTCGCGTATCTGGCTTAATGCTAGCGGTAAGGTGTCAGTGGTTCCGGATAACGTCAGGCTCTTGGTTTGATCTTTTACTTCACTGACAGTCGGATGCACATGCAATATGACATTACCGTCTTCACTGATTTGTGGTGTGACATCAAGCGCAACACCGGAAAAGAACGGTGTGAAATCAATTTCGCGTGTGGTAGTGGTGGCCGTGCCTGTGATGGTATTAGTTTTAACATTGGTGACAAAAAACTCGTCCGAACCTGCCTTAATAATGGCCTTCTGATTATCCAATGTTGATACGCGTGGGCTGGACAGTACATGTGTTTGTCCTTGCGTACTAAGCAACTCGATGAAGGCGTTGAAATTCTTGAAATCCGCAGCCAGTGTGAAAGCACCACCTAATGTGGAGTTAACAATTCCACTGACGGGGTTGCCCGGACCAACCGTCACGGTGTTATTGGTTGGTGCAAAGGGATTGGCATCGAACCCGCCAGTTGGTGCAGTCTGGCCAGTAAAGTAATGACTGCCACCATTTTGAACAATTGATGCCCAATTAATACCAGCTTGATAAGCATCACTGAGTTCGACTTCAACAATTTTTGCCTCAAGCACTACTTGACGCGTTACCGTCTCCGCGGTCTTTTGCAAAAAATCATTGGCATCACGTAGTTCATTGGGCATTGCACGAATCACAATGATGCCTGATTGACGATTGACTACCACGTTGCGATCCGGCTTGTCACCAATGATGGCTTTCAAATTGGCTTCAATCCCGAGCCAGAAGTCAGAATCATTGCGCGTCTCCACCGCCGTTCCGCTGATATCCACATCGGGCTTACCGTCTTTCTCGGTGTCGTTGCTGCCACTTGGAGTGCTGTTGTCACCGTACTTGCTATTGCTACCTTGAGTGACTTGTCCTGAGCTGACGCGTGTCTTAGAGACACCATGACGTTGCACATCAAGATAGTTCAAATGGAACATTCGAGTTTGAATATTGGCGGGGAGGATCATGTAACCGCTGCTTATACGTCGATAATCATAGCCGTATAAATCACGAGTGGCATTCAACACTTCTTCAAGCGTCACTTGTTTCAACGACATAGTGATGCGACCACTGACCTCGGGATGAATCAGCATGTTTTGATGCGTGCCTTCGGTAAGCCCCTGAAAAAATACACGAGCGGGCGCATCGTTCACTTCAACATCAAAACGTACTGCGGTTGATGCATTGGTGCCTATCGATGCAGTTGATTGTGCATGGATAGTGGTTGTGGTAACAATCAATAACAAAGGTAAGAAAAACTTCATGAACTTCATGGGAGATCCTCGGCAGGCGTGTCATTGCGCCGGATGATTGATGTCGCGTGCGCAAGCAAGGTTATTTCGCTATGACCATTACGAGTGTAGCGAACGCTGTAGCGGGAAATATCATCGATGATGGCGTTGCCAACATGATCGCCAGCATGCACCACAGTGCCATTGATAATCGCCCATTGAAATGAATCAGCAATAATGATGGCTTCAACGTGAAGAACATTGGGTGCAGCAACAGCCGTGATCCGAGCACTTGCAGGTCGTGTCGGATCGGACAACGATCCTGCATAGCCATTGCAACTTAGTAGTACACAAGCCGTTAACAGTGTGGTGGCAGGTCGTTTCATACACCTAACCAGGTTTCATCCAAACTGAGCGTACTCATATCTATCTGTACACGATTAGTCGGATAGTGCTTGGTTTGCAGTTCTAGCCTGTTCCAATACACATGCCACTTCATGGTTTCAAGTGCTTTAAGATAGGCGACGATGTCCATATAACTACCTTCAACCACGACTTGAAGTGGATGCACGTAAGGGCCATTCTTTCCTGTTGAGATTGGTGTAACGTTAGTCGATTGCGGCGTTGCTGAAAATATCAACGGCGTCACGGGTTGGTTACGCAGGCTGATCAATGTCAATCCCTGTTGCTGATGCAGTACATCGCGAATAACCTCGGCCATATGTTGTGGTGAAATCATTCCGGCGATGGTGGTGGAAAGTTGTTGATCGACATCGGCAAGCTCAGCTTGCACCAATTTTAATTGTGCCAATGCTGTATTTCTCGGTTCCATCGCCTGTTCCATCGCATCTGCAGTGCTCTTCATATTGACGGAAATTTCATCAAGCTCACTCTGCAATGCTTGTTCTCTAGTATTGAGTGGACCGAGCAGTAATACATTCCATATCATCAGCAGTATGCCGAGCAATGCAGCGCTGATTAACGCGCGTTCGCGCAACGTCATGGCATCAAAACGTGCGGCTTGCTTGTAGTACGTCGACATATCAAGTGCGATGCTCATGTTTTTCCGTCCGCCATAGACTCATCTGTGGTTGGCGTGTCTGATCGTGGTGTGTCCGTAGCGGTAGGCTCTGGTGTAGGTTCAATCTTTTTGTCGATTAAGTTGTCTGCGTTGGTCGCATGAAATTTTATGGTAGGCGATGCCTCACCGCCTTCATCAGAAATGACGTTCTTGCCAACGATATCAAATTGATTGATACGAGAGCCGCGCAATGCAGGTTCGGCCGCCAACATACTTAGAAATTGCGGTATTAACTGTGCATCCATGGCGCCACCATCAAGACTGGTTACACCACTATCACTGCCAAGTACAATGTGGTCCAGCCACATGCCATCAATATGCTGATTGGCGAGTGCAATCAAACGTTCACTAAAGCCGCTATCACCGCCCGCTGCACCGATGCGCAGCAATTGCAATGCGCGTCGATGCTCGGTGAGCGTGACATTTATGTTTTTAACCTGTGCCTGCAATGCAGGTAATTCATTGGGGGTTGCATTCGCAGCATTTAATGTTAGTAATGCGGTTTGCTTTTGTTGCGATACGCGTACCTCGTCAACATGATGCGAGAGCTTCGTTACTGCATACAAACCATAGGAATAAATAATGATCAATACCGTGGTTACTATTGCCAATGCAATTGCAACCGTCGTAGAGGTAAGCAATCCGCTACCTCTGACGATGACTGGTTGATACAGATTAATTTGTTGCTGCATGACGACTCGGATCAATGTTCGGCACTGGTATCACGTAGAGCCGCGCCTAATGCAATCAAGCCGGGCCAGCGCGTATCTATTTTGATGTCATGTGCCACTTCGAAGTAACTTTCGACCTCAAAAACATCAATGTTCAAATTAATTTCGGTCTTCAGTGCTTTTACCAATTGTCGAGTACGTGGTTCGTTCGGTGCGATAATGAGATCTTGAATTGCAACTTGATCGAAGTGGCTTTCATAATAATCAGTAGAGCGTTGGATTTCTAATGCCAGCGTCGCGGCATCGATATCGTTGTGAGTGGTATCCAAATCGATATCATCGCGTTTCAATAATTCAATTCTGCGTGTGACATACAGCACTCCTTGGCGTGTGATAATCAATTGCGCGAAATCATCTGCCAGCGCCAATAGGGCCACGGCTTTTTCTTCTTGCGGCAACAGTGTGCTTAAATTACGCAAGCACATTTCTGGAATATCAATGACATCAAACCCACGTGCACGATGTTCTAACAAGCCTACTATTTTTTTAATTGCTTCGCTGCGCGCCGCAATTGCAAATTTCATTTTCAATTCGGTACGACGCGGTGAAGGAGGAACATCGAAGGCATCTACGGTGGTTTCTTCAACCGGAAAGCTGACCACGTCGCGCAACTTCCAGCGAATGGCAGAACGCATTTCGGCATCCGGAACTTCAGGGGCTTCCACTTGTACCAGTTGATAATCATCACCACTTATCACACCGCTAACCGGTGCATGCGTTAATTGCGGTCCTTGAATCAAAGTAGAGAGCAGCTGTTCAGGTTTCACTTCGACATGGGAGTGAATGCCACAATGCGTCAACAAGGGATTGGCATGAGGACGATGTTGCACAATGGCAAGCGCAGTTTCACGATCACCGGTAGTAATACCGATTCGCCAACCAGAATGTTGTTTCTTTTTCAGAAATGAAAATGCCATTGTATCGCTCAATTGTTTATATCGATCACGTCAAAAAACACCGGGATCACGGTGTTCTGCTAGTGAAGGTAACGGTCAAAACAAAGGAAACTTGATTAAGTGAAAGCGGAAAGAAATTGCCGCTTTAAGTCCAAGATTTATGGAATGTTGCTCACGGTTTTCCATGCAGAACGTGATGCGTAGTTGGCTTTTCCATAGGTGCCAA
>JAICKZ010000158.1 GCA_025927665.1 Steroidobacteraceae bacterium
ATTTCACGGTCGATCCATACTGGTTCCGATACGGTGGGACAATCAATATCCAAACGAATGTCGACCCTGTCCGCAGCAGATTGAAACATCGCGGCGAGTTCAGTGGTGAATGCTGCGATATCCGTCGGCGCATAATTGGCTTGTACTCGGCCCGACTCAAGACGTGAAAAGTCCAGTAAAGTATTTACTAGTTTTAGTAAACGTAAACTATTATCGCGCGCCAGTTGCAAACGTTGCCGATGAATTGATGACAGCGGTTCCGCGTGATCGGCCAATGCATCTTCAATAGGAGCCAACATCAAGGTGAGCGGCGTGCGAAACTCATGGCTGATATTGCTAAAGAAAGCGGTCTTGGCGGTATCGAGTTCGGCCAGTTTAAGATTGGCTGCACGTAATTCGCGAATGGACTCAGCGAGTTCGCGACTACGCTGAATAACTTCGCGTTCCATCGCACTGCTGCGACCACGTAGTGTTTCGCCTAGTTCATTTGCTTGTACCAACTCAGTGACATCCTCGACGCGGTGCAGGATGTAACGCACTTCTCCAGTCTCAGAAAGAACCGGTATGTTTTTTGGACTCCAATACTTCGACATGAAGTTGCCGTTGGCATCACGAATATCATATTTCTGTACCGCCATCGTATCGGCTGCACGAGTAGCCAAGACACGATCGAGTGAAGCACGTAAATTGGCGGTGCCGCTTGCTTCACCATCGTCAGGATTATCGGGAAATAGTTCGAATAGACCGCGTCCAATAACTTGATCAACGGTGGTGTGAGTGGCGAGTAAGCGAGCACGAGTTGCTGCAATCATGGTGTACTGCGGTGCATCGGGTAATAGCACCAACAATACTTCCGGCGACTGTTCAAACAATAGTTGGAAGTCAATTTCAGATTTTGTCATGCGGGAATAGTCTATATCGCCCGATTTGATTTTCTACTTATGCTATCAAACGCCACCCTGGGATCGTGCACTTAAGATTAAGGTAGCAAGCGCCCGTGCAATCTGGCAGTTCGTATAAGTATCTACTCGTGATATGAGCAACTGATTTCAGTCCTACAAAGACATAAAAACACCGGATGACACCAATCATTGTCCCATCATGCAAATCTAAAACGGTCCGCCTCATTCTCCAGTGATATGAAATCCGGGTAACGCGGGGATTTTCTTGGTCATGAACTGTAACAGAGCTCGGGTTCGAAGCGGCTGATACCGACGTGATGGATAAACCAAATGAAGCGTTTGACAAGGCATTTTCCAAGTTGGCAGTAGCTGAACCAAGGCATTGGTATCAATCAGGTCCTGAACAAGCCATGCTGGTGCCGTTCCTAATCCTATCCCTTCCAGAAAACATTGACGCAGGGCAAGTGAGCTGTTGACGCGATAACGTCCTCGCATTGGAACGATGATTGTCTCGTCGTCCTGGGAAAACTCCATCTGATCTCCGGTACTGATTCCGGCAAAACGAATGTATTCGTGCTCAGCCAGATCTTCAGGTCTGTGTATTGGCTTTGTGCGCTTCACGTACTCTGGCTGTGCCACCAGGACTCGAGGCGAAATTGCAATGTTGCGAGCAATGACATTCGGCGGAAGCTTATCTCCAAGCCGGATAGCAACGTCGATACCTTCTTCGATTAAATCGATCATACGATCGCTTAGGATCAATTCAATTTCAATTTGCGGATAGAGTGCGAGGAATTCGAGAAACAGGCCATTCAAGCGAAATTCGCCCAACCCCACAGGAGCACTGATCCGCAGTAGTCCCGTAAGTCGCTGTGTCTGACCTCGAGCTTCAGCAACAGCCTCGGCATATTCTTCGATTACGTTCTTGCTTCGTGCGTAAAAGCGTTTGCCTTCTTCGGTCAGGGTCAAGCTGGTCGTTGTTCTTTCGAGTAACCGCACCCCCAAGCTTCGCTCCAGCGCGGCAATGGCCTTGCTTATAGTCGGCTGGCTGACGCGCGCCTCACGTGCAGCCGCTGAAAAACTCGCCAATTCAACAACCCGCGTGAATATCTGAATGGCTTGTAGTGAAGCCATCTTATTCTTTATAGGCATGGAGCATATGCCACTATGCCGCGTTCAACGACAAAATGGAATGGGATAGCATGAATCTGTAATCACTATGAGAGGAAATCGAATGACTATCCCATCCCGAACATCACTGAATGGCACCCATGTTGTTGTGCTTGGAGGAAGCTCTGGCATCGGCTTAGCGACGGCACTGGCCGCAAAAACCATGGGCGCACATATCACCATTGTGGGACGAACGCTGGAGAAGCTTCGACGCGCTGCTGCTGAAATTGGTGGCGCCGAGACGGTTGTCGCCGATATGGCGAACAGAAAAAGCATTGAGGCGGTCTTCGCGGGTATATCTCGAGTCGATCATCTGGTGATTACCGCAGGCGGTGTACATGCAGGTAAATTAGCGGACTCCGATCCAGACAAGCTGTTGGCCGAGGTCAACGAACACATCGCTGGATCGCTGTATGCGGTAAAAGCTGCCCTCACGCGCATGCCTCCCACCGGTTCGATTGTACTAATGGGTGGACAGTTTTCAGATCGCCCTTCAGGAAACGGAACGTCGGTGATGGCACTGGCGTGCCGTGGCATAGAGGCGCTTGCGCGTTCATTGGCACTCGAATTCAAACCCATTCGCGTCAATGTGATCTCGCCTGGTTTTGTTGAAACTCCCCTGTACAATGTTTTCGGTAAAGAAGGTCGCACGTCGTTATTGACGCATGCCGCCAATACTCTGCCGGTCGGGCGTATTGGGCGTCCGGACGAGATCGCAGATGCGGTCCTCTTTCTTCTCACCAACGGTTACATGAACTGTGAAGTCTTACATATCGACGGCGGTGGACGCTTCGTTTGAATCGATGTATGTATCGATTTCACTTGTGCATGGAATTGTGAATTACTGTTATTGGAGCTGATGATGTATCGACGATCACATCTTCATGCACAAACCTATTGTATAAATTAATGTAAGCATTGTCCGACACTGCAGTTATTAAGCTGAGTTAAGCATCTGTGCGTGAACGTACCGACCCTGTGACATGATAATGTCATGATTACTTTGACGCGCTTGTAGACGTTCAAGTTATCAGGAAGATGATGCACGTGGAAAATTTCCATTTACTCATTTCTATTAATTCTAGTGGACATCAGCATGAATTTTTTTAATAAATTTGTTCTTTGCAGTGTGCTCATCACCATGCTGGGTTTATCAGGTTGCATCGTGGAGCCTGGTCATAGATGGCATGATGACGATGCGCGCGATCATCATGAGTCGGCCCGGCATGACCATGATAATGATCGTCACCACGATCATGACTGTGACGATGATCGACACGATGAACACTGCTCACATCGATTTCACTAGACTAGGAATCAACGGGTGAATTTCAAAGCGATTTAAAGTTAAGCAGATATCAATTACTCAATGGATATTTGCCGAATGAGGTCGCCGCCGAGGATTATTACATGCACAATAAATTGATTAGAGCATTTGTTTTAGCGTTACTGTTACTCACCGTGTCGGCGCGTGCCGAAATAGACGTCAGCATTGGCATTAACTTACCGGTGTACCCTGATCTTGTGCCGGTGCCTGGTTATCCTGTTTACTACGCACCCAACTTGGAAAATAACTATTTTTTCTACGATGGTTTGTACTGGGTGTATGCAGATGACAATTGGTATGAAAGTGACTGGTACAACGGACCGTGGGAGCCGGTCGATCCTATTTACGTGCCATTGTATTTGCTAAGAGTTCCGGTTCAATATTATCGTCGTCCACCCAGGTATTTTCACGACTGGGCTGCAAATCAACCGCCACACTGGGATCAACACTGGGGCAATGATTGGGCACGGCATCGCAGTGGCTGGAATCATTGGAATCATAATGCGGTTCCCGCGCGAGCGCCGTTGCCTACTTATCAACGTCAGTATTCAGGAGATCGCTATCCATCGCTTGATCAACAACGAAATCTAGTGAGAAAGAATTATCAATATCGACCACAGCATTCGCCGCTACCGAAAAAATATACTCAGCAACAATCACCACCATCGCATGAACAACCGCATGTGAATCCTCATACGAACTCCCATATTAACAATGAGCCTGAACATGTTCATCCGGCGATACCTGCATCACCACAAAATCAAAATCGTGACAATCGGCACAATGCTAATGAGCATGTCAATGAAGGACGTGAAACTCGACAACACAGACCCGCTGCACCCCATGTAAATTCGCCACAACCGCTTCCACACCCAATGCCAAATCCCGGCCCGCCTCAAGCGCCGCATCATGAGGAGCAACCTCGTCAAACGCCACCTCATCAAGTACATCCCCAACCACATTTACAACAAAGGCCAGCGCCACAATCACCACCGGCTCAACGGCCTCCACGTCAAACACCACCGGAGGAACATCCTCATGAAACGCCTCAAGATCCTCATGCGCATCGACGTCAGGCAAATTCAGACTAATTTACCGACTTGATTGGCGCGTCTTGTATTACTTATTCTGCAATTGCATTGACGCAGTCTTGCAATGCAACCCTCGGCAGTTATTCAAACTTTAATTTAAATCCGACTGCTTTCAAAAACTCTGCTTCTTGTTCCAAGTCAGCTAGCGTCAAAGGATGATCTTCGAGCCAGCGTGATGGAAATTCCATCTCAAGTGCACGTGTGCGCGCCTGAAGCTTAATATTCGGTAATGCATTGGCACTGCGACCGCGATGTAACACCACTGCCAATCGCAGCAACACGATCAATAACTCTGCCTTGATATGCCATGGTGGCACCAAATCTTGTACAGATTCCAAATTAAGTTTGCGACGATGCGCATTCACCAACGCTGCAAGCAAAGTTTGTTCTTCGCGTGGAAAACCTGGCATATCCGAATTCTCCAACAAATATCCCCCATGCTTGTGATAATGAGCATGCGAAATATCAAGACCAATTTCATGCAACTTGGCAGCCCAACTCAATGCTTGTTCTGCCATCGTGTCATTCAATAGCCACGCATTACGGACTTGTGCCAACAACGACAGCGCAGTGCTTTCAACCCGCGATGCTTGTGCAATGTCAACGTAATACCGTGCTTGCATGGCTCGCACGGTACGCACGCGCGCATCTTCATCGGTATGTCTGCCCAACAAGTCGTAAAGCAGTCCATCACGAAGCGCGCCTTCCACTGCACGAATACTACGAATATCGAGTGCCGCCACAATTTCAGTGAGAATAGCAAGTCCACCGGCAAACACCGGCATGCGATCTTCTTCAAGGCCATGCAACTTAAAGCGACTCACATGCCCAGCACGAATCGCCAATTCAGAAATCTCTTCCAGTAATTGCAAGTTCACCGATTGATCGGCATTGCCGCGTTCATGCGCGATGTCATTCACCGAACGAATCGTACCTGAACTACCGAGCGCCTGATCCCAACCCACTGCTTTGTAACGTTCAAGAATCGGTTGTAATTCTACCCGCACAGCAGTGCGTGCTTTTTTCATACGCTTTTCAGTAATCTCGCCATCATCAAAGAATTGTTTGGTCATCGCCACACAACCAATTCGCAAACTTTCCAGTTCACGCGCCTGAAAGCCTTCACCAATTATCAACTCCGTGCTACCGCCACCGATATCAATTACTAATCGTCGTCCGGGATCATTGGGTGAACTATGTGCCACACCCATATAAATCAAACGTGCTTCTTCAATCCCGGAAATAATTTCGATGGGGTGTCCCAACGCAGCATGGGCACGATCAAGAAAAGCGCCTTTGCGACGCGCTTGACGAAACGTGTTAGTGCCAACGACACGTACACTCTCTGCTTGTATGTCGCGCAGTCGTTGACCAAATCGTTCTAGACATGATAGCGCTCGATCCATTGCTTCGCGTGATAATCGACCCGTATCGTCCAGGCCTGCTGCAAGTCGAACCGGTTCGCGCAGCCGGTCAATGATGGTTAATTGTCCATGTGTATGACGCGCCACCACCATGTGAAAACTATTGGAGCCCAAATCAACGGCTGCAATGACTTCAGGAATTTTCTGGCGAGCCATTATTAGTCTATCTCTCGAACGCATTGATTATGCAACGTGAGTAAACCGCATCATCATCTCAAAGGCAACACGGAATCGCTTGCTTTAACCAGTAAGCGCTCTGCGTCTTATTGGTCTATCGAGAAATTAAACTGCGAACGATGAACCGCATCCACAGGTAGTGGTTGCATTGGGGTTGCGAATGACGAACTGTGAACCTTCTAAATCTTCGCGATAATCAATTTCCGCGCCCATCAAGTATTGAAAGCTCATCGGATCAATCAACAACGTCACATCGCCATTATGTACTTGCATGTCACCTTCTTCGACTTTCTCATCAAAGGTGAAACCATATTGAAATCCAGAACATCCACCGCCGCTAACAAACACGCGCAATTTGAGTTCTGGATTGGCTTCTTCACGAATCAATTCCCCGACCTTGTGTGCAGCAGCATCGGTGAAAACCAATGCGGTCGCGGTTTCAGTTTCTGCGGATGATGTGACTGCGGACATGCGTTTAGTACTCAAAAACAAATGAAATGGCCAGGTGCGAGTTTACCCCAATTTGGTTTTGGCAGTATTGCCAATATCAACCATCACAGCAGTGGGACCAGTAGAGGCATCAATAGGTTTAAGCTCCGCCGTTACCGCCGACTGATGAATCAATTTACCGTTAATTTGGGCGCCCATCGCCATTTCAATGAGTCCATAGTACACATTACCATTAACTTTGGCCGTCGCGCCTAAATCGACGCGGGTGTGCGCCACAATATCACCCTGCACCAATCCGTTAAGCACCACCGTAGAAACATTAATGGACCCTTGCACGGTGCCGCTGTCGCTGATGCTCAGCCGCGAATTCGAGTCCGCTTCCGCGACTATATTGCCGTCGACAATGCCGTCCAGATGCAATCCGCCCTTAAAGTGCACATCACCTTCAATGCGCGTACCGGCTCCAATCAAGGTATCAATCTGAAAAGGCTTGGTGAACTGAGATTTACGACGATTGAACATGATGAGTTACATCGCTTGCGGATTTAAGTTGCCAGCTAAAGGATTGATGCTGGGGAGTACGTTGCGCGGCGCGCAGCTCAACGTTAACTGTAGTCGGTTGAAAGTCCGCAGGCAACTCGATTGTCTGCTCCACAGTTTGAAAATAGCGATAGTCGAATTTAAGCTCGTTAATTGCAGTCTGGCCGGTCAGTTTATTTAACGACAACGTGATCGGTGCACCACCTTGCGTGCCATTAACTTCCAGTTGCAACGTGCCCTGTACTGGTTGCGCACCGCCCGCGCGCATCGCCTGAATCAATACCAATCGCATCACATATCGGGTCGGCGCACCTACTGTTTCAATCTCGATGCGTTGCACTTGAGGTTCAGTGGTTGCACCCACGGGTGGCGTGACAATGGATTGATAGAACATTAATTCTGCACGTTGTTCCTGAAGTTGGTCTTGTAATTCCGCAAGGGTTTTTTGCAAACTGACAGTGGATTGCTGATCAATGGTTTGTCCCATTTGGGTGCTGTTCAATTTGCGTTGCAGCTCCTCGTTCGCAGCGCTCAAGGTATGGATATGTTGCCACTCATCAGCACGCGCAC
>JAICKZ010000015.1 GCA_025927665.1 Steroidobacteraceae bacterium
ATCGCCTTCGGTCATGTTGAGAAGATTGGTGAACGTGTTTTGATTATTGGAGTGGGTAATACGGCAATGGATTGTTGTCGCAGTTCATTACGTCTTGGTGCTACAAGCGTGAAAGTCATGGCACGCAAACCGCGCCAATTTTTCAAAGCATCAGTGTGGGAACTCGAAGATGCAGAAGAAGAGAGTGTCGAGATTGTCGTCAATCATTCACCCAAATCTTTTGTGATTCACGATGGTAGATTGGTCGGCATGAGGTTCGACAAAATTGAATATCAAATGAACGGTGACAAAATCATTGCAGAAAAAATAATTGATGAAGTGTTAATCGAATGTGATGATGTGATTCTTGCGATCGGACAAGAGAATGCCTTTCCCTGGATTGAAGCGGAAACTGGTATTCAATTCGACAAATGGCATGTACCTGTCGCCGATAAAACCACTTTTCAATCCACTCGGCCGGATGTTTTTTTCGGTGGTGATGCCGCGTTCGGACCTAAAAATATTATCTGGGCAGTGGAGCATGGACATCAAGCAGCTATTTCCATTCATCAATATTGTTCAAGCAAACCAGTGACTGATCGTCCTGCGCCCATGCTGAAGTTGTCGAGCCGCAAGATGGGCATTCATGAGTGGGCATACAAGAATGAATACAATGGTGTTGAGCGTCGCTTAATGCCACATGTGAGTTTGAAAGAGCGTTTCAAAAATATAAGCATCGAGGTGGAGTTGGGCTTTAATGCCGAACAAATGGCTGAAGAAGTACAACGCTGTTTGAATTGCGACATTCAAACTGTGTTCGAACCCAAACTTTGTATTGAGTGCGATGCCTGCATTGATATCTGTCCAGTGGATTGCTTGACGATTACGACCAATGGCGATGAAGCAGCGTTGCGCTCGCGACTTAAAGCACCAACGCGTAATCCTGAGCAATTACTCTATGTATCGGCACCGTTGAAACACACTGCACGGGTGATGGTAAAAGATGAAGACCTATGTGTGCATTGCGGTTTGTGTGCAGAGCGCTGTCCCACGTTTGCCTGGGACATGCAGAAATCGACTATTGCCATTGGTCACGTTGATTCGGAAGCGAGTATCTAAAGATGCTTACAACGATTGAGCACGTCGATAGAGTCAATGACTTTGTCATCAAGCTTGCCAATGTGAATGGCACGGGTTCGGCCAGCGCCAACACTTTGCTGATGAAAACCGTATTCCGTATGGGCGTACCGGTGGTAGGGAAAAATTATTTTCCTTCCAACATTCAAGGCATGCCAACGTGGTACGAGATTCGTGTTACCAAAGATAATTACATGGCGCGTTCAGGTCGAGTCGACATCATGGTCGCGATGAACGCCGAAACCTATGCGAAAGATATTCGCGAGGTCAGTAGTGGTGGGTATTTATTGTATGACTCAAGCTGGCCACGTCCTACTTTGCTCAAACGTGATGACATCACCCTTCTTGGCGTGCCATTGGCGCAAATGTGTAATGACCATTTTCAAGGTGTGCGCGCTCGCATTTTGCTTAAGAACATCATGTACTCCGGTGTGTTGGGTGCATTGCTGAATCTTGATATCAACATCATGAAAGCACTGCTAGGCGAAAGCTATGGCGCCAAAAAATCATTGCTTGATGCCAATGTCAAAGCCTTGGAAATGGGCTTCAACTACGCGAAGGATCAGTTGAATTGCAAATTACCCATGCAAGTGCGGGCAATGGATAATACTAAAGGCCATGTGATGATTGATGGCAACACGACGGCGGCACTTGGTTGTTTATATGCGGGTGCGACGGTGGGTGCGTGGTATCCCATTACGCCTTCAACTTCATTGATGGATGCCTTCAAAAGTTTTTGTTCGAAGTGGCGTGTGGATGCACAAACCGGCGAACGTCATTATGCAGTCATTCAAGCTGAAGACGAGTTATCGGCTATCGGCATGGTGATCGGTGCTTCATGGAATGGTGCACGTGCATTTACGCCGACCAGTGGTCCGGGTATTTCATTGATGGGCGAATTTGTGGGGCTTGCGTATTACGCAGAGATTCCTGCGGTCATCTTTGATGTGCAACGCGTAGGTCCTTCTACTGGTATGCCAACACGTACACAACAATGTGATTTGTTAACGGCTGCCTATGCGTCGCATGGTGACACTAAACATGTCCTGTTGTTTCCTGCGAATCCGGAAGAAAGTTTTTATCTTGCTGCACAATCTTTTGATCTCGCGGAACGTTTACAAACGCCCGTATTTGTCATGCTGGATCTCGATATCGGCATGAACGATTGGATGTGTGCAGACTTGAAGTGGGATGATCATTTCAAACCTGATCGTGGCAAAGTGATGAACAAGGACGATCTTGAAAAGATAGATAAGTTCTGGCGTTACTATGACCATGATGGCGACGGTATTCCTTACCGTACCTTGCCAGGCGTTCATAAGAAAGGCGCATTCTTTACGCGTGGCTCTGGCCATAATCAATATGGTGGTTACACCGAAGACTCGAAGGACTATCAAATTGTCGTTGATCGTCTGAAACGCAAATTTGATACCGCCAAAAAACTGGTGCCGAAAGCCATTATGCACGGCAAAGGCGATAACAAATTGGGCGTGCTATCCGTTGGCAGTTGTGATGGTGCTGTTCGCGAGGCCATCGATGTACTCAAACGTCGTGGCCAGCATGTTGATTACTTGCGGGTCAGGGCGTTTCCATTCGGTGAAGAAGTGGAAGCATTTTTGAAGTCGCATGAACAGATTTTTGTGATCGAACAAAATCGCGATGCGCAACTGAAGAGTTTGTTAATACTGGAAACGGCCGTGGAAAAATCCAAGCTGCATTCCATATTGCATTACAGCGGTCTACCCATTCCTGCATCCTTTGTTGTCGATGGAATCAGCAAGGTACTTGAAGATGAAGAGCTCATGCGTGCCTTAGGCTTGGTTTAATTGCATCACTTAATATTCAATATCCGGACTCAACATGAGCTTCATTAACAAACCGAAAGTTGCCAAACTGAATTTACCGCGCAACGAACTGGGCTTAACCCGTCGTGACTATGAAGGTGCGATGTCAACGCTGTGTGCAGGTTGCGGACATGATTCGGTAACTGCCGCGATTATTGAAGCCGTGTGGGATTTATCCATCGCGCCTGAACAACTTGCAAAGCTTTCGGGTATTGGTTGTTCTTCAAAAACGACTGCGTACTTTGTCAGTGGTGCCCATGGTTTTAATAGTGTGCATGGTCGCATGCCATCCATTGCCAGCGGTGCTTCCGCCGCCAATCGCGCATTGTATTATCTCGGCGTATCGGGCGATGGTGATTCATTGTCGATAGGTTATGGCCAGTTGGCACATGCCATTCGCCGCAACGTCAATATGCTTTACATCTGCGAGAACAATGGTGTGTATGGACTAACCAAGGGACAATTCTCGGCCGCCGCTGATATTGGCAGTGTGACTAAGAAAGATGAAGCCAACAAGCAATCGCCGATTGATCCGGCACTAACTGCTTTAAGTTTAGGCGGCAGCTTTGTAGCGCGCAGCTTTTCTGGCGATAAGCAACAATTGGTTCCGTTAATCAAAGCTGGCTTGAAGCATAAAGGCTTCGCACTAATTGATGTGTTGTCGCCTTGCGTGACCTTCAACGATCATGAAGGTTCGACCAAGAGCTACGCCTATATACGCGAACATTTCGAAGAAGCGGTGCATGCCGACTATGTCCCTCTGCGCAAGGCAATTACTGCTGATTATAAAGCAGGCAACGATATGCAAGTTGCGTTGCATGATGGCAGTTACATTCGCTTGCATAAAGTGGATGAGAGTTATGATCCGCGCAATCGTGCCCATGCGATGGAATATCTTCGCGCCAAGCAGAGAAGCGGTGAATATGTCACTGGATTACTCTATGTTGATCCCGACAGTAAGGATTTTCATGATGTCAATGAAACGACCAAACGGCCGCTCAATCAATTGCCGTACGAACAGTTAGTGCCTGGTAATCAAGCGTTAGACAAAATATTAAGCCGATATCGTTAGAATATAACTGCCACTTTTTATCGACAAAAGTGTTGTTAGTTAAAGCAACCTTTAAAACCCGATTAGCTGATCTAAGATCTATATTTTAGGAGTCCACATGAGCGTCGCCGATGAACTTGAACGACTACAGGCCCTTCACGAAAAAGGCATGTTGAGTGCAGAGGAGTTGGCGAAGGCCAAGGCTAAAGTATTAGGTGAAGTTGGCAATGCAGATCTGAATGATGCACCGACCATGATGCAACAATTTCGTCGCTCCAAATCCGATCGTATTTTAGGTGGTGTTTGCGGCGGTCTCGGTAAGATCACTGGTATGCCAAGTTGGGGATGGCGCATCCTGTTTTTACTATGCATCGTGGGTTATGGATTTGGTTTGCTGGTGTATGTGTTGATGTGGTTGTTTGTGCCGCAGGAAAATTAGCGAACGTTGGCATCTTCGTTGCTACTCTAATGCACATCAAGACCATAATTCGCGCAGCGAAGCCGACCGACAAGGATGAACTTGAAGCTCTGCAATGGCGCGCTTCTCTGAACAATCCTGGTGATCGTGACGCATTGGCCGCCCGTCCTGATGCGATTGAACTGCCAGTTCAGCAACTTATTGACGGCGGGGTTTATGTGGCGGAAGGCGCAGACTGCATCAAGGGATTTGCGGCGATTCTTCGGCGCGCAGATGGTGACTCGGAGTTGGATGCGTTGTTCGTTGAACCCCAGGTGTGGCGTCACGGTATTGGTCGCGCTTTGCTGGACCATTGCTCTGATGTTGCACGCTTAAATGGATCAAGGGCACTTCACGTAGTTGGCAATCCCCATGCTGAAGGTTTTTACAAATCTTGTGACTTCGAAGTGCTTGGTACCATGCAGATGCGATTCGGCATGGGTTTACTGATGAAAAAGTCTTTGTGATGGCGCAGGTAATTGGTTGGAAATGCGCCCAATCAAACGGTTATAGCTTAAACAACACGCCAGCCTTCTCATACACGCTATTGATACGGTTGCCATCCCATACATAAGCTAGCGCCGAACCTTGCATCGGAATACTAATCGCCGGTGGTCGAAAAATCGCCAGGCATGTACCACCTTCATGCCGTACGCTGTTATATATTAATCCCCAATCACCTTTTTCTCGTTGTTGCTGACCGTATTGTTGTGACGGCATGTAGTCATCTGGATCGTGTAGATGACGAAAGCGTGGCGCGCGCACATCACGCATGGGTTTACGCACCTTGGCGATAAAGGCACGCATGTCAATTTCACCCGGCGCTTCATGTGTTGCTGCTAAGAATCGATTGCGATGATAGACCGTTTCGCGCACGGCTGTTTCCAATGAACGCGCCGCATAGTACACGCCGAAACTTCCATCACTAAAACGACTGGGACGACCAATGTGTGTGAATGCCGCCATGACAATGCTGCTACCGCGTCCACTGACGCGATCTTCTGGTGATACCAGATTCAGCTCACCCACCTGCTCACGTAACCGATCATTGGTCAAGCTTTCCAGATACCAGGCTGCATCCAACTGCTGCGGATCAACAACTTGTTCAAATATATTAATGGGAGGGAATTGCGAAGGAATGATGCGATAAATTTTGGCGCTATGAAGTGAAACCTCATTTGCATTTGTCATGCGCCACGCTCAGCATCCAGATAGCGACGTACATCGGCCAAATCAATGACGCGACCTGCTCGCATGCGCTCTAGTGCAGATTTGCCGCCAAATGGCATGGCCGCATTGGCTTTTTTTATCCAATGATCTGCCGCATTGGCGCTGGGCAATAAAATGTGCAACGCCTTATAAATACCCATGATGTAACTGATACGTTCCAATGTATCGGCGGCAAGATTGCCAGCACGATGACTTTTCCATTTAAAGAAGGTTGAACGCGGCGGTGCGCCTAGCAAAACTCGTTCGTCTTCAGCATTTAGGCCCCACGCCGCACAAATATTGAAAAATGCAGTTAGTGCAGTCGCGCTTAAATGCTCTGGACTGTGGCGAAGGGCAAACGCATCTTGGGGTTTGGCAGCCATGAAATAACTCCAAATATGGACTGATATCGATAATAGTCTATATTTGGATTAATGCAAGTCTGACCCGTAATTCAATTCGACTGACATGACCGTATACTCATGTCAAAGCCTCCATTACTAATTAATACGTTAAACAGGCTCAGGTCACATCGCTATCCTTGCCGCAATCACTTCTACGATCACACTGCATAAAATGCAGTCTCGTGGATGCATACTTCGATAATGATTTGCTTTTTGGAGTGTGCGCCACATCGCGATTTGACCTGCAAATCTATCTATCTGCCGTAATTTGTTTATACAATTCAAATGACCATGGATGCTGAAACCATCAAAGCCCAACGTATTGTCGAGCGTTACCTGTCTGGTGATCTGCCTGCAATGGAAGCGCGTGTGTTCGAAAAATTCTGTCAGGGACATCCAGAGATTGTTGAACAATTTGCAATTCCGGTACGACTAAAAGCCAAACTTGCCGCCAAACCGTTTGATGGCACTCATACCAGCGTATTCACTGCGATTCCATCCACCATTGAACGCATCGACACACCGATTCCACAACCGCAAATTTCAACCAGGCATGTTGACCTAGACGAGCCTGAATCCGATTCACGTGTCGGCAATCCCAAGCTGGGACGAATATTGCTGGTACTGTTAGTGGTTGCAATGGTGATCATTGGCGTGCTGTACATGAAAACTCAGGATCAACGCGCGCAGATAAAAACTCTCACCGCTAAAGCCACCTCTCTGAAAATTCGTGCGCCCGGTACCACACAGACGTTGCGATTAATGCCCAGCGAAACCCGACCGGTTGCGCCGCAATACACCATCTCACTTGCAGAAGCAAAGCTCTTGGATATTCACTTAGACGTCAGCATGTCGCACTTCACCAGCTATGCATTGACCATCGATAAGCTTGATGAAGCACGCATCGTGATTATTCGTCGCATGGCTGCAGATACCAACAAGGAAGTACGCTTCAGCATCAACTCATCGGCGTTTGGTGCAGGTGACTACGAATTCAAACTGGAAGGTTACAACTACAAAGGTGAAACATCCGAAGTGGGTTGGTTGATGGTGCATATGGAGTAACACGACTTATTGATTGATGCACCAGTTGTGACAGGCGCAACTCTCATCTTTCGCGCAAACTCAATGACGGCGGCACATTAACGACACTGCGTGTAAAAAACGTTCCGGTCGCACCTACCAAAATGACGCCTCCTAACAACCCAATCCACCATACATTAAAGTCGAAGTGATATTTAAGATTGAAGGCACTCGTTGCCAATTGATAACCCACTGCGGTCGCGGCCATCGCGCCGAGAATGCCAGCAAGCAGACCAAGAACGATAAATTCCGCAGCCACACTTTGTAACACGACGCGACGGCTGGCTCCTAGCGTGCGCAACATAGCGCTTTCGTAACGACGCTCATCGCGAGTCGACTGAATGGCCGCGAGTAACACCGCGATACCTGACAGTAAAGAAAACAAGAATACATATTGAATAGCCAAAGCGGCACTGTCCATGACACTACGAATTTGTGCAATTAACGCATCGATATCGATGGCACTGATTTCTGGAAAGCGCTGATAGAACTGAGTCATGATGCTGCGTTGCGAAGCATCGATATGCACACTGGTGATGTAAGTGCCAACCACTTTATCAAGCACGCCGGGTGAAAACAGTACAAAGAAATTCGGCTTAAAACTATCCCAACGTACTTCACGAATGCTCGCGACGGTTGCGGTAACTTGTTGACCACCGATGTCGTAAGTCATCGTGTCACCCAGTTTTAAATCGAAAGATTGCGCGATGGTTTTTTCTACTGAGATTTTAGGTAAATCAACATTTGAATTACCCGTTGACCACCATTCGCCAGATATCAATTTATTGCCTTCGGGCAAGTCATTCGACCAGCTGAGATTCGCTTCACGATCCAAGAAGCCACGTCCTTGATCATTTTTTGGCTTTAAATCTTGAGCAGAAACATTGTTAATTGATACCAGACGTGCACGCATCATGGGAACGAGTTCCGGTTCCACTACACCGTGATCAACAAAAAATTGTTTCAGTTCAGTCGCACGCTCCGGGCTAATATTGATTAGGAATTGATTGGGTGCATTAACCGGTAAACTTTTTCGCCAATCATTCAAGACATCATTGCGTACTACGAGGAGGAGTAATAACACCATCAAGCCCAGACCGAAGGCCACTAATTGCACAATGCTTTCGCGTCCACGACGTGCAATATTGGCGACTCCGTATCGCCATGACACACCGACATTGCGACGTATGCTTTTTAAACTACGCACTAATAACCAACCGGCGCCGGTAAATAACAACATGGTCGCGACCGTACCCAATGCCACAAAAAATACTAAACGCGTGTCCCGTATTAATGTAATTAACAATGCACATAGTGCGGCAATCGCCACCAAGTACACGGTGAGATAGCGCAACGGTGGTGGCGAGATATCATGACGTAACACGCGTGCAGGTGGCACGCGTTTCAACTGCAATAGCGGCGGCAATGCAAATCCCGCCAGCACAATTAAAGGTGTGATTAAACCCAACAATGCAGGTGTCAAACCTGGTGCAGGAAGACCCGTGCGAATCAAACCGCGTGCAGCGTAAGCCAATCCCCATTGCGCACAGTAGCCGAGTGCAGTGCCAACAACACCTGCGATAATGGCAAGCATGGCCAATTCCATCGCGGTAATAGAAAGCACCATCGCCTGCGATGCGCCCAATGTCTTCATTAACGCCACCGTATCAAGATGGCGTGCCACATAACGACGCGCTGCCATCGCCACGCCGATGCCAGAAAGCAATACACTGCTAAGTGCGGTGAGATTCAGAAACTTTGCAGCGCGTTCAATCGATGACTGAACTTGCGGGCTGGCATCACTGAGCGATTCGATACGTTGATTTTCATGTGGCTGTGCCTGCCACCAATCGTGAAATGCTTTGATGTCTGCTTCATTGCCGGCATACAACTGTATATAGCGAACTCGACTACCTTCACCCATCAAGCCAGTACCAGGCAAATCTTCAAGACGCATCATGACTGTGGGCGCAAAATCCACAAACTGCGATCCTTGATCGGGTCGTGAATCGAGAATCTTGGTGACCTTCAACTGCTGTTTACCAATATTCAATTCTGCACCAACGTCGGCGTTTAATCTCGACAACAAACGCGCGTCGACCCAGATTTCTCCGACCGGTGGAATATGAGTGGTCTCGTAAATATCACCATTTAACGCATCGGCGACTTTCAACTGACCACGCAATGGATAATGTTCTGAAACCGCATAGATGGTACTGAGTGAAGTTGCTTCGCCCAGCACAATGACATTGTTGAATGATTGAGTTTCGGCGACTTGTAAGTGTTGTGATTGCGCTTGTTGCAGATATTCATTGGGCAACGGTCGTGTGGATTTGACGCGCAAGTCAGCAGCGAGGATTTCGTTACCGCGTTGCTTCATTGCATGCTCAACTCGATTGGTAAAGAAACTCACCGTTGTTAACGCGGTAACGGCGACCAATAAAGCCATCACTAAAACAAGATGTTCACCTGCACGCCAGTCACGTGAAAGCTTTTGCATCGACAATCGTACGGCGCGAATAAACATCGGTAGAAAGGATTGTGTGTTCATGCACTAACCACTTTACCCATATCCAGTTTGATAATCCGCTGACATCGTGATGCCAATTTTTGATCATGTGTGACCAGCACCAAGGTGGTACCCATCGCAGCATTCATGGTGAACAATTGTTCAACAATTTTTTCACCTGTCGCGGTATCCAAGTTACCGGTGGGTTCATCTGCAAATAACACCGCAGGGTGAGTAACGAAGGCACGAGCAATCGCAACCCGTTGTTGTTCACCACCAGAAAGTTGATTGGGATAATGACCCGCACGCGCTTGTAATCCAACATTCTGCAAAGCGGTGATGGCTTGTTCGCGTGCATGCGTTTGACCCGCTAATTCCAAGGGTAGCATGATGTTTTCTAACGCAGTCAGTGATGGAACCAAATGAAAACTTTGAAACACAAAACCCACATACTGGGCACGCAACGCCGCACGTCCATCTTCATCCAATGCATTCAATTCTATGTTTTTAATCAAGACGCGACCCGAGGTCGGTATGTCTAGTCCCGCCAGTAATGCGAGCAAGGTAGACTTACCCGCGCCTGATGCACCAATGACCGCCACTGTCTCGCCCGCTTCAATACGCACGTTCACATCATCAAGAATAGTCAAACTTCCCTCAGGACTGCTAACCTTCATACTCAGATGTTCTGCTGCCAACACGGTGCCATTCATGGTTTCAATCATCTTTTCACGATTCATGCGAATACTGTTTCCATTGGTAATGATGGGATGGGGAATGGCGGCCATAGCTACGCCGACCATTTTAGTCGTTGGCGACAGCCTGAGTGCGGGCTATGGCATCAAATTGCAAGCAGGTTGGGTTAATTTATTGTCACAGCGTTTGAGTACACAAGGTTACGATTACACGGTAGTGAATGCCAGTGTCAGTGGTGAAACCAGTAGCGGTGCGAAAACACGGTTTCCAGGCTTATTAAAGGCTCATCATCCGACCATCGTAATACTTGAGATTGGTGCCAATGATGGATTGCGCGCGCTGCCGACAATGCAAATGCACAATAACATTGCGAACATGATTGACGTTGCGCGAGCTCAACATAGCAAGGTGTTATTGGTGGGTATTCAAATGCCACCTAATTATGGAACCAGCTACACTCACGCGTTCAGTGATGTATACACTGAGTTGGCCAAGGAAAAGCATGTGGCTTTGGTACCCTTTCTGTTAAAGGATGTTGCCTTGAATGACGCGTTGATGCAGGCGGACAATATTCATCCCAATGAACAGGGACAGCCTTATCTGTTAGAAACGATATGGCCAGAGTTAAAGCCTTTGCTTAAACAAAGACAGTGATTTTACGAATGATTTTTGGGACAAAGCAGGATGTGACTGACATCATATCCACCTCTAGCCAAGTACAGTAAAAACGATTCATCCCACTGGAGAAGTACGATGGAAAAAATCTGGTTAAAGCATTATCCAGCCGGTGTACCTGCCGAAATCAATCCCGATGAATATTGTTCTTTGGTAGACATGTTTCATCAGAGTTGCGCCAAGTATGGAGATTTACCTGCCTTTACCAACATGGGCAAGACTCTCACGTACAACGATCTTGAACAGATGACTCGCGATTTTGCCGCGTGGTTACAAACCAGTGCAAAATTAAAAAAAGGCGATCGCATTGCTTTGATGATGCCTAATTTATTGCAGTACCCCATTGCGATCTTTGGCGCGATGCGTGCTGGACTAACGTTGGTCAATACCAATCCACTTTATACCGCTCATGAATTACAGCATCAAATGCAAGATTCAGGAGCTGTTGCGATTGTGGTGGTGGAGAATTTTGCGCATGTATTAGCAGAGGTGATTGCCACTACCTCGATTCGTACAGTGATTGTCACTGGCGTCGGTGATTTACTGGGATTCCCAAAAAAATCATTGGTCAATTTTGTATTGCGTTATGTGCGCAAGCAAGTGCCACATTACGCTTTGCCCCAAGCCATTAGTTTTTCGAATGTCATGCGCGAAGGTCATTATCTAAATTTGAACGAAGTGAAGTTGAATGGTGACGATATCGCTTTCTTGCAATATACCGGCGGCACCACCGGTGTCGCTAAAGCAGCCATGCTCTCGCATCGCAATATGGTGGCCAATTGCGTACAAGGTTCTGCATGGCTTAGCGCATTTACATCGCTGCGTAATGAAGTCTCGATTACGCCACTGCCGCTGTATCACATTTTTTCACTCACCGTATGTTGCTTCTTGTTTATACGCGTCGGCGCTCACAATGTACTGATCACCAACCCACGTGATTTTCGTGGCTTCGTAAAGGAGCTTAAAAAATACCAATTTGTAATGTTGTCCGCAGTGAATACCTTGTTTAATGCACTTTTGAATACACCGGGCTTTGATCAATTGAATTTCAGCAAGCTGAAAATTTCTTTGGGTGGTGGCATGGCAGTGCAACCCAGCGTTGCCGCACAATGGAAAAAGGTGACCGGTCATAGGGTTGCACAAGGCTGGGGTTTGACTGAGGCCTCACCAGCGGGATGCATCGGAATACTTGATGCGGAATTCGATGGCTCCATTGGCATGCCGTTGCCATCGACTGAAATAACGATTCGTGACGACAATGGCATTGAGCTGCCGCAAGGTGAGGTCGGTGAGATTTGTTTACGTGGCCCTCAAGTCATGCAGGGTTACTGGCAACGTCCCGACGAAACAGCAAAGATCATGTTATCGGATGGCTGGCTTCGCACCGGTGATATTGGTCGAATGGATGCACGCGGTCATGTGTTTATCGAAGATCGCAAGAAAGACATGATTGTAGTATCAGGCTTCAAAGTATTTCCGAATGAAGTGGAAGCGGTGGTGGCCGCTCATCCCGGTGTGTTGGAAGTCGCCGCGGTTGCACAAACTGATGAACGCGCTGGAGAGGTCGTTGCAATTTTTGTCGTATTGAAAGATAAAAGTGTTACTGCTGAACAGTTGATTGAGTATTGCCGTAAAGAATTAACCGGGTACAAAATTCCCAAACACGTATATTTCAGAACGGAATTGCCCAAGACCAATGTGGGCAAAATTTTGCGACGCGCATTGCGCGATGAGTTAGAAGGCAAGACCAATGCAGTAGGCGCGTTGCGTGCCGCAGAAGCATGCAAGACGGCTCATTGACTGTTGAATTGATCATGCAAGCAGTAATAGTTAGAGAAATATAAATCATGAGATCAATCGTAGCGGCAATAACTTTGCTGGCAATATCATTATTTTTTAATCAAGCGGCACATGCGGATAGCATCCGCTGTGGTAACAAACTTGCCTCTACCGGCGCAACACTTTACGAAGTCAAATCGATTTGCGGCGCACCTGACGATGCACAGCATCGCACCGAATCACATACCATATCAGAACGCGTATCTGCACCCTGTGATCCACCTGAAAAGAAAATCAAATGCAGTTCAACGGTGTCTAGCACTGTTTATGTTGAAGTCGACGAATGGACTTACGATTTTGGCACCAATCAGTTCCTTCGATTTTTGCGATTTGAAGACGGGCGACTTATCAGTATTCACGACGGCGATTACGGCAAAAAAAATATTAACTAATTATTCAATACACTTTGATAACAATTTCTGCTCAAAAATTTTTAGCAGGATGAGATCGGTGAGATGATTGCGTCGCATGTTTGCGGAATGTAAATCCATTATTTCGTCTGAGCATTGTTGATTGATTATTCAATAAGCAATTACTGTTCGCGTACGCACAGACTATGTATTGACCAAGACCTATTTTCGGCCGGCCATCGTCATTGGGGAAACCGAAATGAATATACGAATTAAGTCGTTACTACGCCTTGAAGTATGCTCGATGATCTTTTTCATGCTACTAGGCATCGCGATATCAAAAGCGGACGCTGCGTCCCTCACTGATTTTCCATTACTAAATCCATCGGGTACCTTGTTCGGTGACTGCGGACCCGTTCCAAAATGTTTTGCCGGCTTTGCCGATTTGCAAGGCAAACATGCCCTGGTCAGTGCTTCTGGACAACTATCGATCTTTGTTAAACAACCCTCGGGCGAATGGACATTGGATGCTGCATTATTAGATCCATTCGCGCCGGAACCACGACCATTTTACAACAGCGGCTTTGGATTCTTGGCGTCCATTGATGGCAATGTACTTGCCGTTGCAGCAGCACCTGAAAATTCACCGTTGGTATACATGTTCGTACATCGTGATGGAGTATGGTCGCTTACGCAAACCATTCATCTTGATGGTACCTTTGGTCAATTATTTTTGGACGCACTCAAGGTCGATAACGGCACTTTGTTGATTAGTCAGTTAGAGATATCCAACGATATGGTTTCTCGTTCCGAGGCCAAAGTCTTGGTGTATGCCGCGGACAACACCGGGCAATTTAATCATTTACAAGATTTGAATCCAGCTACAGATATCAATCCAAGCGAATCTTATCGTGTTGCCATTGAGCGAAACACGCTGGTATTGTCAACGTCCGCCAATGATCAAACTCCCGGTGCAGTATTTGTCTACGAGAAAAAAGAATTTGCACGCCCAGCATCTCAATGGCGCTTACATCAAGTTATTCAACCAGATCAACTAAAGGCCGCGGCAAATTTTGGTGATGGCATTGCCATCAGTGCGGACAGAATTGCTATCTCTGCTCCAGGAATAATCAATCCCGCACCGACACTTAATCCCGGTGCCATTTTTATTTATCAACATCATAATCAACGCTGGAAGTTGCAAGATAAAATTGTTGATCCAGTCACTGAAAGCGATACTGCCGGTGATAGCACGCCACCCAGTGCAAATCCGTTCGGCACCCTATTTGCTCTATCGGGTAGGCGTTTGCTGGTGAAACATATCACCAATGGTTTTCCGGGATTCGGTAGCGACATATTGTTTGAACGACAAAACCGTCAGTGGATACCAACAGCACGCATTAGTGAAGTACAAATACAGAGTACGTTGTTATCGCATGCAACCGCACTGGTCGCCGAAACCGACAATGGAGCGATTGCAGCATTCTTAAATATTTATGATTTACCTTCATTGCATCCTGCTGTTCAAGATGCCGATGAACAAGTTACTGATCAGTAAGCATATACAATGGCATGTGGCGAAAGGCATTAAGAGCACATGTAAGAATTTGCTCTTAACTAAGTTGTAATAATTTATGAGATCCGTTTATTTGACGGACGTCTTTGCTTAGATAGCTTTGTTTTAGGTCGCTCATGAGTTACCAAGGCATATTCCGCCGCGGCTGCAATCCGTTTCGCAATCGTCGGATCATCGACTGCACGTGCCAATGTCACCGCGCCAATCAATGTCGCTAATGCAGCTTGTGCCTCTTCGAGGGTAGTGGGTGCATCCACCGAGGCTGGTCCTTTCACAATGGCATTCGCTACTTTAAGTAACTCAGCAGTAAAGGCGTTACGTGATTCAGCATCGGCACGTGCAACTTCGGGTGTGAGGCTTTGCAAGCCGCAGCTGTCGGCTAGATCGCACTTACGTTTCGCCAGATAAAAACGCACGAACTCCCCCCACCAATTTTTACCGTATTCCTTTTGATGATGTTCGACACCACGCACTACATCAGCAACACCTTGAATCACAGATTCACGAAACGCAACCGCCTTGGAGGCAAAGTGCACATAGAAGGCACCAGAAGTGACACCTGCTTGTTTTGCTAAACCATCTACACCAATGCCGTCATAGCCGCCTTTGCGAAAGCCGCGGCCTGCCGCGTCGAGAATACGCTGACGAGTTTGCAGTTTTTGTTCGGATCGGGACATAAGAACTCCTCATCTAAAACGACTGTTCATCTAAAGCCATGGTGAAATTATACTTGACCACATAACGATCGTTACGTATATTAACATCACGGTCGTTATCTTAATGGCCAGCTGATCGCACCGCGACAGATTTTGTTCAATCAGGAGTTTCCTATGCCACTTACTCTTACAGTTACCGAAGGCGTACTGCCAAAAGGTAAAGAGAAAGCCACATTCGCTCGTCTTTCGGATGCCATGTTGAAATGGCATGGGTTGACTGGCAACAAAGTAATGACACCCAATGTCATTGGTTCCATCAATGTGCTGAAAGAAGAACATACCTTTTCTGGATCAAAAGAAGCACCGGTAACGTTTATAGAATGGAAGGTACCATCCTTTGCCTTTGCTACTCGCGAAATTCAGCTTGGCTATATACAGGAAGCCACCGACATCATTCATGAAGCATCAGGTGGTAAGCAACCTAAGGAACACATCTGGGTTAATGTGATTCACGCAGTTGATGGCGCATGGGGAATTGCTGGCAGGGCGATGACAAATGCAGAACTAGGTGAGGCAATTGCCAAAGGCTAGTCGATCCACGTTTTGAAATGAGCGGCGTCATTGCCGCTCATTCTTATATCTACAATTCACTTTCATACAGAATCATCATCATGAAAATCCCACAAACGCAAACATTTACTCGTCGCCAAACCTTAAATTTGCTGGCATTAGGTATCGCTGGTATTGCAACCGCCACAGCCCTCGGCTCAGCAAATAATAGTGATGATATATCATCAAGCGTTATCGCCAAGAATCGCAACCAATCGAACAACAACCCAGTATCATTTGTTGTCTCCTTCTAATTGCATAGAGTGAAGTATGAAGATCAGAAACTTTGATATCGTGATCGCCATTGCATTCGGTATATCAATTTTCAATCCACTTATTTTAGTGCGTGCAGAAACAACAGTAGTTAATTCAGCTTTGCCACTGACTGTGTCGATGGATGCTCTTAATGAAGCCATTCGAGTTTGTGGCGAAAAGAGCTATAAAGTCGCTGTCGCTGTCGTTGATACTGATGGCGTTATAAAAGTTCAGGCACGCAGCGATGGTAGTCCGATTCATTCGCAACGCTTTTCTTTCAGGAAGGCCTATACCATCGTCAGCATGGGGCCCGAGTTTGGTGTTGACACTGCCAGCGCATTGGTCAAGTTACTCAGTAATTCTCCAATGGGATTGGCCAATGTTGCCAGCGGTTCTACTGATCTGTTATTCCTGCCCGGGGCGGTATTGATAAAGTCGGGCAATACCATTATCGGTGCGATCGGTGTCAGTGGTGCACCCCTCAGTTCTGAAGACGAGATTTGTGCTCAAGCAGCTGTTACAAAAATTGCTCCTCTGTTAAAAAAGGGCGACTAAAACCACAAACAAAAGTATCGCACGCAAAAATCATTCTGATTTGTTCGACCCATCGTTCGTCAGATGCCCCGCTCTTGGACATGAAGTGTTATGGCAAGCTAGTTGATTGAAGAATTAGGTCAGATCAATCCGCAATGTCGTGTTGTTTATTCCTTACTGAAGTTTCAGGTTTACTTTCAACTTCAATCACCGGTGCTAATAACTTATACATCACCGGTGTCACCAATCTTGCCAACAGCGTTGAGGTAATCAATCCACCGATGATCACCCACGCCAGTGGTGAATAAATTCCCGTGTTTTCCAGTGCCAATGGCAAGAGGCCACCAATGGCAGTTGCAGAGGTCAACAAGATGGGCAGGAAACGTACTTCACCTGCGCGTTCAATCGCCGCGTCCAGCGCGATACCTTGCTTGCGCAATTGATTGGTAAAATCCACCAGCAAAATGGAGTTTTTAATCTCGATACCGATCAAGCCAATAAATCCAATACTGGCCGTGAATGAGATGTCATTGCCGGTGACCAACAACATCAGCAATCCACCCAGCACACCGAGTGGTACAACGGTCAATACAATCAAGGTGCTCTTGAAGTTACCAAACTCCAACACCAGCACGGCGAATACACCGAAGATTGCAATAATGATGGCGGTGCCGATGCCGGAAAAACTTTCCGCACTGGATGCCGCTTCGCCACCGAGTTTGTAGTGATAACCCGGCGGCCAATGAAAGGCGTTTAAACGTTTCACCACCGCTTGAGTTACCTTGGCGACATTCTCGCCGCGTAACACTTCGGCATCAATTACCACGGCACGTTCACGGCTGAAACGCTGAATCAAAATGGGTGCATTTTCAAATTTCAATGTTGCCAGTTGCGACAAGGGCAGGCTTTGACCCGTTACCGTTGTCACACGAGTTTGTTGCAGCGTATCGAGATTGGCGCGTTCACCCACGGGTACTCGCAACATGATGTCGTATTGTTCACCATCGGTATCGCGATACTTTCCTGCAGGCAAGCCACTGATTGCCATGCGCACTGCACGATCAAATTCGATGGTAGGAACACCCAGCAAATTAGCTTTCGCAGAATCCACATTCAAACGTAAATTGGTGCGCGCAACTCGCATGGAATTTTTAACATCGCGGGTACCTGGCGTTTCTTTTACCAACGCTTCGATTTCGTGACTAAGCTTTTCCAACATCTCAAGATCAGATCCCAACACTCGTACCGATACCGGTGCAGAAATTGGAATGCCATTGGTAAATTCTTTTACGGTGATGCGTGCGTTTGGATATACGTCGAGTTGGGTTCGTAAAACATCGAGCATCTTCGGTGTGGTGCGTGCGCTATAACTTTTTAGTTGCACATAAATTTCAGCGAAGTTAGCCGAGTATTCTACCGGTACATGATTGTAATAAATCTGTGGATTGCCATGTCCCACATTGGAAAAATAACTACTCACCTCGGGCATCTGCTTTATTTTCGATTCCACAAAATCCAATGCATGTTCGGTTTCTGCGAAGCTGCTGCCATTGGGAGTGGAGATGTCAATTAGAAAGCGCGGAGTATCTGCTTTCGGAAATAGACTGGAACCAAGAATGGGTATGACCAATGCAGAGAGCAGTATCGAACCACCAATTGCCGCCACCGCAGTGATTCTTGGTTTTTTCAACGCTGTATGTAATGCGGGTTGATAATAGCGATGGATGGCACCCATCACCGCTTTGAGTAGTTTTCCGCCTTCGTCATGCACCCCCACTTTTTCTTTCAGAAGATTGCTGGCCAAGAATGGAATCACAAACAAGGCAACGATGAGCGAGCCGATTACCGTGGCGACAATCGAGGTGGGCAGCACGCGAATAAACTTGCCTGCATCACCCGGTAATAACAGCAGTGGTAGAAATGCAAATATGAGCGTCGCAGTACAACCTAAAATCGCTTCGAATATCTGCTCCGTTGCCAATAACGCAGCTTGAATACGCGAGTGTCCTTCACGCAAATAGCGTGCAATGTTTTCGACCACCACGATGGAATCATCTACCAGCAGGCCCAATGCGACGACGAAGCCTGCAATGGAAATTTGATTGAGTGAATAGCCAACGAAGTACAACACCGCCAAACCAAAGGCCAGTGACAAAGGCACCGAAATCATCACAATGCCTGCAGCACGCAGACCCAGTGGTAACAAGGTAATCAATACCAATGCCACCGCAATGCCGAAGTCACGATATAAACTATTCAATCGATGTTCGACATTGTGTGCCTGACTGAACCC
>JAICKZ010000247.1 GCA_025927665.1 Steroidobacteraceae bacterium
AGCAATCTGTGTGCGTTTGCGCACAGACCCGATACAAGTGAATAACTATCTTCATTACACATTGAGTTAACGCTGTTTTATTCATCGTTTCTTAACTAACAGTAGTCAATATTAGGAGTCAATCATGCAAAGCAGAGCAGCCACGTCAGAATCAGCCGACAATGGTTTCCGTAACGGTATGCGTAATGGGAAAAATGCAACGAATACCTTGGTCGCCGGCGTATCCACCGAGTTTAGAAATCTCATTGCCGATGTAGAAGATTTCATTACTTCAACGACTTCACTGACCGGAGAAGAGTTGGAGCGCGCCAAGAAAAAATTGAGCGACCAATTGGCGACGGCAAAGGAATCCATGGGTGATTTGAGTGACAATTTAATATACAAGGCACGTAAGACGGTTGCTGTTACCAATGATTATGTACATGAACAACCCTGGGCAGCAATCGGTATCGGCGCTGCAATAGGATTGTTAGTTGGTTTTGTTTCTGCACGCCGCATTTGATCCTCTTACTTGGCCTGACTGAAGTTTAATAGTCACGATAACGTCGTCATGAATGTGTTATCACTATTGGAATTAATAAACTCAAGTAAGAGTCTTATTGGCGGCAAGATTGCAGTCGACGGATCTATTGATCAGATACGTCGACTGCAGTCGGCTAAGGATGAATTACTGACTCAAGCTGGGTTGATACGCGAGTTGGCAGAGGTAGAATGGAGTCAGGAAAAAATTCGCATCGCTAGAATGGTGATGATCGGTGCATTGGTATTTGCAAGCTTGCTATGTTTGATGGTGGCAGCCGGTATACTAGTGATGGTCCTGGTGTGGGACACGCCTTATCGTTTGCCGACTGCAATCGGTGTATTTGTTGTATATGGCATAAGTACGGTATTGCTATATGAGTCTTTCAAACGCGTTGCCGCGCGAAGTGAGGATGCATTTTCAGCAACACGCGAAGAAATCGCGGCGAATATTACTTTAGTAAAGAGCACGCTATGGCCATAGATGAAAATAGTGAGCTTGCAAACAGACGTCTTGAGATTCGCAAGCAATTAATGGCACAACGCGCGGTGATAAAAGAGGCATTGGAGCCGACGCCGGCGACGCAGTTTCCGCGTAGTAAGACCATGCGTTTTCTGACTCAAAATCACGGCATCATCAATTTTGTCTTCAAGAAATCTATCGCCACAATGGCCATTGCCATGTTTCTCAAATCCAGATGGGCAGCTAAGCGTCGCTAATTACTTACTCACTTGCAGTGGATGATGCATCAATAAATAAATAGCAGAGCAGTCCTGTAAGTGGCTTTTTTTATTGCATGTCAGCAACGGCTTACTTTGATTCCACTCGGCCGCTGATTCGGGCGCTCATAATCGAAATCGATAATCACACCCTGATTTGATTGGGATAGCGTGGTCAATTGTCGAAATCATCGATTCTTATGGCTGCGTTGCTGAAGCAAGCATCTCAATCTAGTTGTTCGATCTATCACATTTACGTAACGAAACACTGGATAAGGCCCAATGAATAAATCTGTACTCATTTCCAATTTGGTGACTCGGATGCATGAGTCATTGCTATCTTCAAAAAATCAAATGCAGTTGAAGACGCTGGAATTTCCGCTGCCTGAAGAGCCTCCGCCGAATGATCCACCGATTCCTCCAGAAATGCCTGTTCCTCCCGAAGAGGCAAAGTTGGCTTCTGCACAAAATAGGCTTTTTTTGACTCGCAAAGTATTTGTCGAGTTGGCGACTGCACCCATTCCTGAAGCAGTGGTTTGAAAGTTATAAAGCAAAGTGTGTGAATTAAGAGCATTGCGCAGATGTGTGCGCGATGACCAAGATAGGGGAAGTGAACTATGGTTTTAGCACTGGGCACGCCTGGCATTGGTCGAGACGAAACATATTGGGATGCTCCACTTAATCCATTAACGAACTGGGATGGCATGGTGGAAGCGACCGATATTCTATTTCTCGCTTGCCATCCTGATGATGAGGTGCTTGGATGTGGCGGGTTACTGCAAAAATGGAATCGTAGTGGTAAGCATCTGGAATTTTGGATGGCCACCGACGGCGAAGCTTGCCATGGAAAAAATTCGCACATGAGTGAAATTGCAAAATGTCGACGCAGTGAAGCGCGCGAAGCACATCGTCGACTCGTTCTTGAACCACTTGAAAGTCCGATCACTTGGCTTGGTCTACCAGATGGCGAAGTGAGTCGCCACGGTGATTTTCTGTACTCAATTTTACGAACCAGAGTGAACAGCAACACGGTATTAGTTGCGCCAATGAATGGTGACGGACATCCCGATCATGACACAGTAGGTGAGATCGCTAGGTCGATTGCGATGGAACGCAACACGACACTGATCTCTTATCCGATCTGGTTTTGGCATTGGGGTCGAGTAGATCAGTTAAACGATTTCTTTGGAACCGCTTTGCAGTACTCGTTATCAGCGAGTGAACAGCATAAAAAGCGTGAGGCCATTGCGGCATTTGAATCACAGATCATGGCTGATAAAGACAGCGCAGTGGTGCTTCCAAAGCGAGTATTACGACATTTCAGGCGTCCATTTGAAGTCGTGTTTCGTGAAGACTTTGGGGTAAGCAGATAACTAGAAAACAACTATTGCTTATAAAGTAGTTATTGTTACGCGTTAGCTAAAAACTAATGCAATTTAAGGGGACTCACATGATGGGCACTCATATAATATTTCCCTGCCGCTTATTAAAAGTGTTTATCGCATTGATTGCGGTCAGTATGTTTTCATCTGTGGCATTTTGCCAAGAAACACAAGAAACAATGGTGTCATTAACACCAAGCGCAGTTATCAAAAGTTGTGCGGTTCAATGTCCAGGCGGAGCCGCGTTTGGTAGTCGTACACTAATTTTCCCGGACACGAACAATCAGTTTTCCATCTACGAACGCAATTTGAAAGATGAATGGGTGTATCGACAGGCAATCAAGAGTCCATTGTATAGTACCGATAGTGCGGAACATATTACGAGTCAAGTCGCACTCAGCGAACCGTGGCTGCTAGTTCTTACGCAAGCGTATAGTGCCAACGGCGATTTTGATCACTCCTATCTATTCGTATATCACTATCATCATAGTGTTTGGCAATACTGGCAACAACTTACCGTTCCGTTGCCGCAGAGCGAGGGCGTCGTCAATTTTCCCATCCAAGCAATCGCACTTGATGGTGAACATATATTAATTTCAACCTTAAGCTATTTACCCATATCCGAGGTACCCGGTGGTTCGTCCTCGGAACGACATGTATATGCTTTTGGTTTAGATCGCACTCAACATTTTCGTCGCGAAACGGAAATTATTCCCGCTGAAAAAGGCAATACGATTAGCAGTTACTTTGGCGCCAGAATCGCACTCAGTGGTAACACGGCATTAGTGACGGGAGATCCGCTAGGTACCATCGATGATGCACTCAACGTAGTGCGTGTGTTTGAACGCGTGGGAACGCATTATTATCAAAAGCAAGTATTGAAGCCGTCAAACGGACAAGAATTCTTTGGACTTGCATTGGCGATTAAAGATGACGTTGCTGTTATTGGTGCACCGTATACACATCGATCTGGATTCTATGAAGGATCGGCTTATATCTATGAGCGTCACCATCATCAATGGCAACTTGCGCAACAGATATTTAATCCATTGGAAACACAACAGCCACATCGAACTAACACAGTTAAGTTTGGCGATATTGTTGCCGTTGATGGCCGACGTCTGATTGTGAGTAGTTATCCATTTGATCCATTCTCCGGCACGTTTCCAGCTTATCTATTCGAAAAACAAAATGCGGGCACCATCTGGAATCCAATCGCAACTTTGGGTGTTGCGGACGGAATTTTAATGAACATTGGTATGTCGCATAGAAGGGCGCTTGTAGAAGAAACAGTTGATTCTTCTGATTCGCAGCTTTCTATCTATACACTCATTACCAATACTGGTGCGACAAATTCAAATATGACGAACGCCGACGATACCGAAGGTAGTAATAATGTCGATGACGATACTGTTGATGCATCAGGTAACAAGCAATAGCCACTTATCGTGATAATTCATCATTCTTTAATGAATCTGTCTCTTGTTGCTAAGGCAGGCAGTAAATTCAGCGCCTAATAGAAATATCTGCGCGGTATAGTACAACCATAAAAGTAAAGCGGCAAATGACGCAGCCGCGCCAAATGCTGAAGGGACAGTCGCATGTGCCAAGTATAATCCGGCTCCCCAACGACCTACTTGAAAGAGTAATGCTGTGATTACTGCTCCAACGATGACATGTCTCCACGGTAGTTGTGGTGTTGGCAAAAATTTGTAAATTAAAGAAATAAGAATGGTGATCAGAATAAAACTGATCAACAGATCTGCACTGGACATTATCACTAACCACGACGTAGCGGTCGTTGCAAGATGCTTGCGTAATGCTGCAATCGCGGTTGAGATTGTCAGCGATACCAATAGTAAAAAGCCAATTGCGAGAATAAGGCCAAACGATAAAACGCGATTACGCAGTATGGACCATAAACCACTATGGTCTTGCTGTTGAGTACCAAAGATTTGTTGTAGCGCTGCTTGCAACGCAGAAAATACCGACGTAG
>JAICKZ010000223.1 GCA_025927665.1 Steroidobacteraceae bacterium
GCTTTTTCATTTGCACATGCAATTAGAGTAGCTATTGTTGAAGCCCGCAAAGGAGTGCCATCGCAAGTGGGTCGGCTATTAGAGGTACAGGTTCAATAATGTATTCAAAAATTGTCGGCACTGGATCATATCTTCCAGAAAAGATTCTCACCAACGCGGACTTGGAGAAACTGGTTGATACCAACGACGAATGGATTCGCAGTCGTACCGGTATCGAGCGCCGTCATGTGGTTGCTGACAATGAAACTACTTGTGATTTAGCTGAACACGCTGCGCGTCGTGCTATGTCCGCTGCTGGTATTAATGCCGATGAAGTTGATTTGATCATCATCGGCACCACAACCCCTGATCAATTGTTTCCTAATGTGGGTTGTCTGCTGCAACAGCGCCTGGGTATTGGTGGACCGCCCGCTATTCAAATCGAAGCGGCGTGCTCAAGTTTTATTTATGCGTTGAGTATAGCCGACAAATTCATACGTTTGGGTGATGCCAAATGTGCATTGGTAATCGGCGCAGAATGCTTGACTCGTTTAATTGATTGGTCAGATCGCAGTACCTGTGTGTTGTTTGGTGATGGTGCTGGTGCAGTGATTCTGAAGCCTTCTGCGCAGCCGGGCATTATTTCTACGCATCTGCATGCGGATGGTAAATATAGTGATTTGTTGTATTACCCAACTGGCCCATCAAAAAAATTCAATCCAACAGTTGCTTGCCAGACTGCGATCCAGATGAAGGGCAGCGAGGTATTCAAAGTTGCCGTCACCAAACTCGGTGGTATTGTCGATGAAACATTGGCCGCGAATAATCTCGACAAATCGGCCATTGATTGGTTGGTACCGCATCAAGCTAATATGCGTATCATTCAAGCAATCGCCAAAAAGCTTGAATTACCCATGGAGCGCGTCATTGTCACTGTGCACAACCAAGGCAATACTTCTGCAGCATCGGTACCGTTGGCGCTAGATACTGGTGTCCGCGATGGCCGAATCAAACCTGGTTCATTAATATTATTAGAAGCTTTTGGAGGCGGATTTACTTGGGGTTCGGCGTTGATACGTCTTTAGCTTCACTTGAGAGTCAGCATGTTTCGTTTGTCAGTCTTGTCTATATCTGTGTTGGCTATGACTGCTTTTGTTGCAAGCACGTGCATAGCAGCCACTTATCCCTTGCCAAAACCTGAAGATGCATTAATTGGTGAAATGCAATTTGTCACGACTCATTACGAAGACACATTGCTGGATATCGGACGTAAATATGGTGTTGGGTACGAAGACATGATGGCGGCCAATCCTGGTGTCGATCCATGGCTACCAGGCGAGGGGACTCACATTATTATTCCGACGCAATTTATCTTGCCAGCTGTACCAAGGGTTGGCATCGTCGTGAATATACCTGAACATCGCATCTATTATTTTCCCAAACCTCGTCAGGGCGAAGCGGCGGTGGTGCAAACGTTTCCCGTGAGCATTGGCAAGATGGATTGGAAAACTCCACTTGGCACTACGTATATTGCTAGTAAGGAAATGAATCCGACATGGTATCCACCAGAATCAGTACGACGAGAGCATGCAGCGGACGGTGATCCATTGCCGAAGGCCGTGCCTGCGGGCAAGGACAATCCATTGGGTAATTTTAAGATGCGTCTGGGTATTCCCGGAGGTGCATACCTTATTCATGGAACCAATAAACCCGAGGGAATCGGTATGGATGATACGCATGGCTGTATTCGCATGTTTCCTGAAGATATAGAAGTATTTTTCAAAGCAGTACCTTTGCAAACGCAAGTGCTCATCATTGATCAGCCTTTCAAGATGGGTTGGTCCGCAGATCAACTCTTCATGGAAATACACAAACCATTGTTAGACAGCGAAACGGATGACAATAAAAATCTTACTAACCTCACACGTATAGTAGTTAGTGCTACCGCACAACATAGTGCGCTGATTGATTGGAATGATGCTGAACGGATATTTCAGATCCCGTCAGGAATTCCCACGCCAGTGAAACTGCAATCACAACATCGCGACGCAAACGTATTACCGCATAATTGAATCGCACAAACAAAAACGCCGCAGAATTCTGCGGCGTTTTGTCTATTAAAGCAGTTCCAATTACTTAGATACTGATTTCTTGAACATGCGATCCAACTTTTGGTTGGTCGCATCGCAGCAAGCTTGGCTGGCTTGAGCAGCTTGCAGAGCCTGATTAGCAGTGCTCTGAGCGCCATCTGCTGCAGACTTAGCAGAGGCTGCGGCACTGGCTGCAGAGTTAGCAGCAGTAGACGCTGAATTGGCAGCAGCCATAGCAGCAGAAGCATCTTGCTGAGCTTTAGCAGCAGCAGCCTTGGCTTCATCAATTGCTTTAGTGTCCTGGCAACCAGCACTTACGGCCAGAACCAGAGCAACTGCACCTACTTGCAACGAACGGGTGATCATCTTATTCATCGTGTTCCCCTTAGTAGAAACAAAGTAACAGAACTTAAAAATTAAAAAGAAAACAACAATCTCTTAGTGGAACAATCAAGACTTTAGTTCCACTGCGTGAGAGACCGAGTCAATCAGTCCACGCATGAGAATTGCAAGAATACAGGATTATGGGGAATCAAGAAAATAAATTATTACATTGACGTGTCAGACAATCTGTAATTGACTGAACGCAATGTCTGACAATACTGTAGGAAACTGATTACTAAATCCAATAACGGTTGTCTGTATCTTAACTCTCTATTAGTTAAAATCACACAACCTTGTTCATGGTTACTGTATGCGCTAATCACCAGCAGCCGGTGCTTATAGCAGGTGTTTTATTCCCGATGTTATCAATCTTGTAAGTTCTACAAGCAGCTATATCATCGCTTTGATTACCTGCTGCAGCCGCTTGCACGGTGTAACTAGTTGCGGTTGGGGCAGAAGTAAGAGAAATCGTGTAATAACCATGTTCAGTAGTTGCAGCACTAGGATCTATCGTGAAACCTGCATACGTGCCATTAACAGTGAAATACTTTTCTAGGTTTTGCGTGGCTTGCATCAATGCTGCTTTTGCTTCAGTACGATTAGATTTAAGAATTGACTGCCGATAACTTGGGTATGCGATTGCGGCAAGAATCGCCACAATTGCTACTGTTACCATTAACTCAATTAGCGTAAACCCAGAGTTATACTTGCGCATAAATTCTCCAATGATGTATCGACTTATCTCAGCTGGTGCCACGACTGACGACCTAACCGCAAATCCTTAACCGTGTTCGGAATTGTGCATTGTTGACCAAGTTGGCAGCTATCATCAGGGTTAAGCGCTTCAGCTGTTCCATTTCCAATGGAAAGAATATTTGTACCAGCAGCCGAAGCGCCTCCCAACATAGCTCCACCAGAATCCAAATCCAAAGCATCAAGTTTTCCGTCGCCATTAACGTCGATTACGGGCAAAGTAGATTCTTGGCCGGTTTGAGCACCAAGCGCCATTAACCAACTTAATCCCCCGGTGCCGCAAGGATCGGACGATTGTGGGAAGAGCGTTATAAAGAATACTAACCCATTACGAACCACAGGACTGGCCACAACTCTTTCGCCGGCATAAGTACCGGATGGAGGAATTAAATCCATGTACCATCCGTTAACTCCTGCTGGATTTTTTGAGGTTGTACGTTTTGTTTGAGTTCCAATCGCCGTCTCACTAAGAATCGTTTGAGCGCCCAAGCTGGCTCGACTCAAGATTAAATCAGTGTTAGAGCCAGTGTTGGTATCATAAAGGCCATAAAATGATTGTGGTTTTGAAGGCACCACAGTTTTATCAGTGTATTCGAGCCACTTCCCGGTACCGAACAATACAGTCATACCTTGACCATTCGGGCCGCGGATGACTTCCGGGCGTGAAGTTATTGGTTGTAAATTGTTCGAGCTGTCTTTTGCGATAAATAATGGAGTCGGCTTGCCTGCAACTGTGTAAGCAACTTTCCAGTTACTAGCACTGGTGGTATCCGTCAGATCAAACTTCCACATGTTGCCAAGCAAGTCACCCGCGTACACATAGTCTGCATTGACATCGCCGTTGTTATCAATCACCGCGACGGAGGCCAATCCATTCGGCAGACCTGTTGAACCTGCTCCAGTATCAATTTTCCTAATCAAAGTACCATTTTGTATATCGACGATATAAAGAACAGCGTGCCCGGTGGTACTCTGGACGGTATCGGTCGCATCGCTATTAACATTGTTATAGCCGTTTCCAAAGATTGCAGCCCATTTTCCATTATTCAATCTGGCGATTACTGGCTGGCTAAAGGTGTAACCCAAGTCCGAATCTTGCTTGTCAGTAAACTCCCACAGAACTTTTGATGTTCCAAAGCTCGAAGGGTCCGTTATATCCAAGGCGTAGATGCCTTGACCTCCCTTATTAAGTCCACCTACCAGTACGGTATGCCAGGCGTTACCATAAAACACGTCACCAGTCGTTGGTGAACCATCAACGTAATATTGATGGTTTCCGGGATAATTAGTTGCATCTGCAAGTTTGTACAGATTTTTGAATACTGGGCTTGGGATAAACGCGAATAACTCGGAACCGCCCGATGAGCTGCCAATATCTGCATTAAACGCGTGCAGCATCCCATCGTTGGCACCAACATAAAGCGCGTTAGTCCTGCTCTTATTCGCAACAGCAAAAGCAGAATAAGGTTTTGATTCAAGAGTGTCGCTGTAATCGTAGCTCGGCGGACCAACGAAGTTGGGCGCGGAATCTATAATATCGCCTAACCTGCTATCAGCTCGTAACCGGAATTGCGAGGAAAAATTACCACACGCACTGCCACCAGAGTTTCCAACTTCATAGGTTCTGTCGCCTCTCAAGTATTGCAGTATGCACTGTGCATTGGATGAATTCGCATCTAATTGAGTTGATCTAATCGAGTCAGTACTAATAGTGGTCCAATCAAACGATTTGGGAGTGAACGACGCCTCTGATCCTATAGTGAAAATTTTTCTTGACGCTGGATTCGTAGGGAGTTTCGAAGAAGCTTCCCACTCCGCGCCACTGCTCGTGTCAATAGCACCCGTGGAAGTGACTTTAAATGAATAGAGAAAACCTTCCCAGGTTTGAGATTTAAATACAGCTTGATAGATACGCGTATTGGTACCCACTGATCCGCTATTTACGGCAGCTGCAGCGGCGGCGCCGGTATTCTGCAGAATTTCGTTGAACGCAGCTGACATTTGATCCTTCAAAGTAAGTGCGTTGGTTACCAGGAAGTAGTTATCCGGTACACCATCACCGTTTTTATCCCATTCGGAAGGGGTATTAGGCATCGTGCTTAAGTCTTTATCAACGAAGCCGCCGTACTTTGCTGCATACCAAAGCGGCGATTGCAACAGTTCTGCCCCCGGGGTGCTGCCAACTGTAAAAGTGCGGGTTGTAGTGATCGGTTGCAAAGGCC
>JAICKZ010000199.1 GCA_025927665.1 Steroidobacteraceae bacterium
ACTTGTGTTTAACGATCGGTTGATTTACAACGTTCATACGGGGTTACTCCTCAAAGGTTTATGATTGCTTGCTAACAACCATCAAACCCAGTAACCCCGTCGTTTTCAAGTCCGGTGTCAGATCAGATCGAGACTTCTACATGTTAGCCAACGTTGGTGAAAGAGTTCCAAGCACAACTTACAATGCCGTTCATGCTGAGTGTCGAAGGCCTTGCGTTATTAGCAAACTTGCTTCGAGCAGCTCAGCATGGATGATCATTAAAATTTATGCATCATTATTTAATTGGATGATTACTTCTTTTTCTTGCCTTTCTTTTGTTTCTTAGCTTCCTTCTTTTCCAACTTCTTCAATTTCTTTTTATCCAATTTTTTATCTTTGGATTTTTTCTTGTCCTTCTTTGATGCCGATTTCTCAGCTTGCCTATCTTTTGCCTTTTTGGAAGACCGCTTTGCGAGAGTTTTGGAGGCGGTTTTCTTCGCGACCGTTTTGGATTTTATCGCAGTTTTCTTTGCCCTTGGCTTTGCCGCCGCTGGTTCCTTTTCAGCGCTTTGCATCGATGCAACATCAGTTGATATCACCGCATGCGGCACGCCTTGTGGATCGGCAAATTTAACCACCCATGAACCGCCTGGTACTTGCATAGGTTCGTGGAGATTGGTGCCACCAGCTTTGACAATGGCCAGCGCTGATTTTTTGGCATCCTTAACTTGAGTGTAGGTATTCCAGCCACCACGAAGCAAGGTTGCAGGCTTGTTATAGATGCCGCCCATGCCTTGGGGCCGCGCAGAATTTGTAAACAAGGCATACATGCCTGTCCCTCCCATGTCGTGCTCAACACCGCGTTCCCAGCCGAACAACTTCTGATAAAAATCAAATACACTTTTGTAATCATGAGTGGCCAATTCATGCCAATGAAATTCACCCGGCTGTAACTTTAAGACCGGCGCTTTGGCATCTGCCGTCCAGTACACACCAAACTCATTGTTTTGCGGATCGCGCAATACAGCCCATTTACCGCCGTTTGAAATATCCGTTACGGGAGTTACGACACTGCCACCCAGTTGTTGCGCTTCATATACGGTTGCTGCAATGTCATCCGTACCAATGTAAACACGCCAGTAAGGCGGCGTTCCTTCTGGCGCTTGGCCAACGCCACCAATGGGACCTTCTTTTCCCACCCACATGGTGTATTTGCCTTCGGGATCGAAGGGTTGGGTTTCCCAGCCGATCAATTTAGTATAGAAACTGATGGCCTGTGGAATGTCTGTAGTAATTAAGTCGTGCCATACAAAGTGACCGTGTGCAGATGAACTCATGATTTCTCCACAAAATTCGGTAATTGAAGCAGATGAAACAGATGAACTTGATGATTGATTCTGCCAACAACTTTACGCCGAAATTTAAGCAACGCCAAGAGAACAACGGACAGAAAACTATTGATGGTTCGGGTATTGCTTGAATAGCGATCTATGATCGCGTGATTACGGTACAACCTTTTAAAAATAATGTAATGCTTGTTTTCGTTCGCTTATGTAGTTCATCTCACTTCCCTCTATTGGTATCGTTCAATTGATTCATCGTACTGTCGAGAAATCAGATTTGCCTATGTTGATCTAGGTAAGCCAAAAAAATAACTGAAGCGGTTGCGAAGGATTTCGACTGCTTCTGCACACTAACTCATCATGACTACTTTGGATCAAGAACTTGTTGAACGATTGCTGCGTGGCGATGCGCGCGCTTTCGATGAGTTCTTTAATGAATATTATCCAAAGCTCTATCGCTTTGTTAAGCGGCGCATACCTCAAGATCAAGCAGCTGCCGAAGATATTGCACAGGCAACGTTGTGTAGGGCACTTGAAAGTCTGGGCGGTTTTCGTGGCGAAGCAACGCTCATGACTTGGCTATGTACGTTGTGCCGTCGTGAAATGAGTCTGCGCCGACACGAGCTCAATGATCATACAAGTCGCGCTGTACTTGCCGAAGATAATCCCGAGATTCGTGCTGCGCTGGAATCATTGTTTGCAGTTGAACAAGGCGATCCGTTACTTGGAGCCAATCGTGAGCAAGTGAAAGAATCAATTCTGATTGCTCTCGATTACTTGGCCGCGCCGTACGCTGATATTCTTGAATGGAAGTATGTTCATGACATGAGCGTTATGGAAATCGCGCAACGCCTTGGTCGTACGACCAAAGCAACGGAATCATTGTTGACTCGTGCACGTGCAGCGTTTCGCGAAGCTTTTTCTGTATTGCATGGTGGCATGACAGAAGGGATGCAACCATGAATCCGCGTGAGTCTGAACAATCGGTTGCCAAACTACTAAAACTTTCTGGCGAACGTGATAGTCCTTCTGCCGAAGGTATGGCTCATGCGCGTATGGCTGCGCAGGCATCTTGGCAACGCATGCTAGGACAGAACAAAAAAATTCTCTGGCATCGTAGTTGGTTGAAGATTTCTTTTGCATTTGCCGTCGGCATGGCTTGCCTGTTACTCATTTCACACAACACTACGTCCATCACCGTAGTAACTGCGCACGTTGTGGACATAGAAGGGGATGTGTCCATTACTCCTGGTGCAGTGATTCATGCTGGTCAACAACTTGTTACAAAAAATGGACGCATCGCTTTATTGCTGGGCGATTCTCTCTCACTACGGCTGGATCAACAGACCCAATTGCGTATTGATGACGCCGATCATATCAGCCTGTTACAAGGACGAATCTATGTTGATTCCGGTGGACTTAACGCACGAGCAGCGTTATGCATCGTGACACCGGCGGGTGAAGTACGACATGTCGGCACGCAATTTCAAGTCCATGTGCAAGGTGATACTACACAGGTGCGTGTACGAGAAGGACATGTACAATTATCGTTACACGATACCACTGCACATTACATTGCTGCAGGTGAAGAGTTGCAGGTGGTTGGCTCGCAAGTCGTGTTGCGACGTGGGCTACCGGCATATGGAGCAGATTGGGAATGGGCTGCGGCAATTGTTCCGGCTTTAGACATTGAGAATCGCCCACTCGCAGAATTTCTTACCTGGCTGGCACGTGAGCACGGTTGGCAACTTCATTATGCCAATGATTCATTACAACAACGCACGCATGAGATTCGTCTGCATGGCTCACTTGAAAGAATGAATTCGAATGATCTAATGGAGCATATATCGCTGATCACCGGTGTATCGATTGGATCACGTGACGGCATTCTTTCGGTGGGAAACAGTAAGTAAGAATAAAAAGGTAGAGCAATGAAGTTCTTCCCCATTTTGATGATTTATTTGTTAGCAGTTACGACAATAGAGCCCTTAGCGGCAGCAGAACGAAACGATGCAAATGTTTCGTTGCATGTTGGTGATACGATTGAGTCAGCGCTGATGGCACTCAATGCGAAGGGTTATCACATAGTCTATAGTAATGCGCTCGTGCAGCCGACGATGACATTGCGTACTTTACCGAAAGCATCGACTATCAAAGAATTGTTACAAGAAATACTTGCGCCATGGCGATTGCATGCAATTCAAACGTCGAATGGTGAGTGGTTGATAATAAGTGACGATTCTCAACCAAAAATCTCGGCGATATCATTACCGATAGTTGAGACGGAACAGCCACTGGATACAGTAATCGTAACTGGCAGTCACTTTGATCTTGCGATGGGTGGTGCCAGTAAGAGCTTTCTTGATCACAAGGACATCGAGCATCTACCTCATCTTGCTGACGATGCAATGCGAGTGCTGAAAATATTGCCGGGTGTATCAGGTGGTGATTTTTCAGCAGCACTTAATATTCGTGGCGGTAGGCGAGATGAAACAATGGTAATGATTGATGGCGCCGAGATTCACAACGCCATTCATTTTCGTGATCTTGACGGTGCTTTTAGTGTGCTTGATACCAATTTGGTACAAAGCATTAATTTCATCACCGGTGGTATGACCGCTGACTATAGTGATTATATGAGTGGCGTAGTTGATATGCGAACTCATCGACCAAGTTCAGAGGACGAATATCACAATGCAGCCGGTATCAGTTTTGTCAGTCTTTACGGTCACAATGGTGGTACCTTCGCAGAAGGGAAGGGCTCCTGGCTGATCTCAGTGCGAAGAGGATTTCTCGATGCCTTAGCCAGCCTAGTGGCAGAAGATAGCAATCAATTTGTGCCGCGCTACACTGATGTTTTCGCAGCAGCGAATTTTGATTTCAGTGACCGTACTTCGGTGACGACACATTTATTATTCAGTGATGATAATCTCAAGTTCATCACCACCGATAAAACAGATAACGCTGATTCGGCGGGTCGAGGACATTCTCTGCATACATGGGTCAATTTTGATCATGCCTGGTCTGAAAATCTGCAAATGCAGACAGTACTTGCCGCAGCTACTTTGAATATAACGCGAGATTCACAAGGTTCCGATAATAAGCGGTCAGGCAAAGTATATAGCGATGATACTTTCAAGTTTTTTGATTTTCATCAGGACTGGTCATGGAAAGGCAATGAAAATTTTTTGCCGCGTTGGGGTTTCAACCTCAACCAAGAACATGCCACTTATAATTACGCATTACAAGAACAAATTACCTCCCCTTTTTTTTCGTCCGTTCCAATCGACATTGCATATGGTACCCAGCTTGCGATTCGCAGTTCGAAATATGGTGCATATGGTTCATTGCGTACGCGTATCAATAATTCGTTGACAACAGAAGCAGGTGTTAGATGGGACAGCTATCAATATCCCTATCCGTTTCATCAAAAATTTGATGTAGTGAGTCCACGCTTTAATTTAGTGTATGCCATTAGTGTACGTGACAGCATACGTGCAGCATGGAGTGTCATGTATCAACCGCAGGATATTAGTCAGCTGCAAGTTGAGGATAATGTCACGCAGTTGTTTCGTCCTGAACGTTCGCGTCAGGTGACTATTGGTTATTCGAGAGATTTAAATCGCGGACTTTCATTGCGACTCGACATTTACAACAAAGCATATAGTGACCTGCACCCGCGCTTTGAAAATTCACTTGATCCCATACAACTGATACCAGAAGGCGCGCTCGACCGCGTGCGAATCAATGCCCCTGAAGCTCGCACGCAAGGTGTTGAATTAACCTTACGGCGTGATGTAAGTAATACATTTTCGGGCTGGATGAGCTTAGCGATCGCGAAGGCTGAAGATAAAGAACAAGGCATGTGGGTATCACGTACGTGGGAACAACGTACAACGATTTCTTTTGGTACCAGTTGGACAGGTGATAAGTGGAATATTAGTCTAGCCGGCGCATTCCATACCGGTACACCCACGACCCATCTCAGTGAGGATGGAGTTGGTTCGCGTAATGATGACCGACTCGGGTCATACTCACGACTCGACTTGAGAGCGAATCGCGATGTGCATCTGCAGAGTGGTAAATTTTCTTATTATCTTGAGATAACAAATCTATTAAATAGTAAGAACGAATGTTGCATCGAAGATTACGGCTTTAAACAAAACGATAACGGCAGTACTTACTTCTTTGAGCAACGGAGTTATTGGCTACCGATACTGCCTTCCGCAGGCATTCATTTCGAATTTTAGTTTTATATTTTTATTCGTCTATTTCTATATTCAATCAATGCACGTTGTGGTGCAAGACCGCTTGACGTCGTAAAAAAACGCCACGCAACTATTAATTCCTTGCAAGACTCAACACCGGCAAACCTTTCCAAGATTGCCTTACATTCATCAATACGGAGACGGGAATTTCTTGGCCCTGCTCTTGACACGCTCTGCATATTTATGCAGACTAGATTCAATTTTATGCAGGCCAGTCAATTGACTGGCCTTTTGTTTCCATCCACATTGCGACTTTCAGACTGACATGGCCGCTGAACTGCATCAATCCAATTTACGTCGTACGATGATCGTCAAGATCATCCGTGAGGCGGTGGTGCACAAGCAAGAAGAGTTGGTAGAACTGCTGAAAAAGCGGGGTATTGAAGCAACTCAATCCAGTGTCAGTCGTGATCTTCGTGAGTTGCGGGTTGCCAAAGCCGGTGATCGCTACATCGTGCCGGAGGGCGCGGCGAGCAGTGTTGATCCATTTCATTCGGTCAGTCGTTTTGTCACCAA
>JAICKZ010000030.1 GCA_025927665.1 Steroidobacteraceae bacterium
AACCACCATTAATTCCCTTCGCGTCGCTGGACTCTTCCACAGCACTTACAGCTAAGGTATTGCCATCAGTGCTCAATGCCACCGCAAATCCAAACTGATCATTGGCATCAGTATTTGATGCTTTGACATAGGCTTGTTGTGACCAACTGCTGCCATTGCGGGTGAAGACGTATACCGTTCCGGAATCAGTTTTTGAATTATCTGACTCAGCTACTAAACCACCATTAATTCCCTTCGCGTTACTGGACTCTCCGACAGCGCTTACAGCTAAGGTGTTGCCATCAGCGCTCAATGCCAAGGCCGATCCAAACAGATCGTTGGCATCAGCATTTGATGCTTTGACATAGGCTTGCTGAGACCAACTATTTCCTGTATGAATAAAAATGTAGACGGCACCAGAATTCAATTTCGAATTATCTGATTGATTACCATTTATTCCAGTGGCGTTACTGGATTCTTGTATTGCACCTACAGCCAAAGTATTGCCATCCGCACTTAATGCCAGGGCCCATCCAAACAGATCGCTGGCATCAGTATTCGATGCTTTGAAATAGCCAATGGCCTTATTGACGTTGAAAGAATTAATCGCTGTTGAGTCGGCACAGCCAGCAGTGTTGCAAGCAGATACTTTGTAGCTGATGTTGATCCAATCGGTGAGATGTACTGCTACGGTATCTGCAAAGCTGGCAGTAGAGGCAGTGAGATTGGAACCGATCTGTGTGAATCCGGCCGTGCCGGTCGGATTTCTTAATACTTTGTAATACGTGGCACCATTCACTGCTGTCCAGTTCAAAATGACTTGCTTCACACCATAACTTACCGCCACAGTCGGTGCTTCAGGTACTTGTTGAGCTTGGGATGAAGACGAAGATGAGGGCAGTGGCGAAGGTGAAGGTGAACTGCCACCGCCGCCACAGCCAAAAAGCAGAATGGACAATGTCAGGCACAAAAATGTGTTGAATGCTCTGCGGGCTGAAGCAATTAAATGATTCATTAGTAGGATCTCTATTGAAATAAACCTCCTAAACATATCCCGGAGCCGCATCAATTGTCCTCGCTTGCTTCAAACCAATTTCAAACGAAGGACAAACGTAGCCGTATTTACGCTGCCATAAGGAGTTATAAGCAGTGGTGATTAAAATTATTGTTCAATAAGCTTACTTATTAGTAAGCGTCCCTAGAAACGATGAGCCAACAATAAAAAGATCCTGTAGTGAGATAACCATCGTTCACTACAGGATCGTCACTAACAATCAATACATATACACGGCGCCTGAACCCGGTTGATCATTATTCAACTGATCACCGTCGATTGTGGTGACTTTGCTTGACTCCCCCACCGCACCTACTACCAAGGTTGTGCCATCGGCATTTAATGCCACAGAAGATCCAAACATATCGCCAGCATCAGTATTCGACGCTTTGACAATGGTTGGTTGTGACCAACTACTGCCATTGCGTGTAAAGACATACACAGCGCCCGAAGACAATAGGTCGTTATTATCAAGATCGCCAGTGTTAATTCCCTTCGCGTTACTGTCTTCTCCTGTCGCACCCACGGCCAAGGTATTGCCATCGTGACTTAATGCCACAACAGATCCAAACTGATCGTTGGCATCAACCTTCGACGCTTTAAGCAAGACTGGTAATGACCAACTGGTGCCACTTCGAATGAACACATATACCGCACCTGAATCCATTGCAGTGGTGTCTTCTAGCGATGAGCCCACAGCTAAGGCATTGCCATCACCACTTAATGCCACAGCAACGCCGAATGAATCGTCGACATGGATAGTTGAGGCCTTGAGAATAGTTGGTTGTTGCATCCACGTAATGCCACTTCGAATGAACACATATACCGCACCCGAATGTAGCTGGGCATCAGTTCCGTTGCCGGATTCTCGGTTGGCACCTACGGCCATAGTATTGCCATCGTCACTCAACGCCACAGCCGCTCCAAATTGAGCACTTTTATCGGAGTTCGATGCTTTGATATAGGCTTGTTGTGTCCAAATAGTGCTACTGCGAGTGAATACATACACCGCTCCAGAATCAAAATTTGAATTATCTGCTTCAGCTGTTGGACCACCATTGATCACCGTCGAATTGCTGTCTTCTGTAAGCGCACCTACGGCTAAGGTATTACCATCGGCACTTAATGCCAGAGCAGAGCCAAAGTGATCTTGGGCTTCGGCATTTGATGCTTTGATATAGGTTTCTTGAGTAGACCAGGTGGTACCGCTACGAGTAAATACATACACCGCGCCTGAGTTCTTTTTAGTGGTGAAATCATTTTTTACTGGTGTGCTGTTAATTCCCGTTGCGTTGCCGGACTCATTTCGTGCCGCGACCGCCAAAGTATTCCCATCGGCGCTCAATGCCACAACAATGCCAAAGTTATTATCATTGGCATTGGTTTTCGACGGTTTGAGATAAGCTTGCTGAATCCAATTGGCGCCACTTCGAATGAAGACATACACCGCACCGGAACCGGGTTGGTTATTATTCTTATCATCACCATTGATGCCGTCGCTGGCCTCTGCTTTCGCACCCACGGCCAAGGTATTGCCATCGGCGCTTAATGCCACGGCAGTTCCGAACAGATCTGGGCTCTCCGCATTCGATGCCTTGAAATATCCAATGGCCTGTTTGGGATCGAAAGAATTGATCTCTACTGAGTTGGTACAGCCCACACTGTTACAAGCAGCCACTATATATTTGATGTGGACCCAATCGGTGAGATGCAATGCTAAAGTATCCGCAAAGCTGACAGCGAGAGCATTGAGATTGGAGCCGATCTGTGTGAAACCGGCAGTGCCGGTCGGATTTTTTAATACTTTGTAATACGTGGCACCATTCACTGCGGTCCAGTTCAAAATGACTTGCTTCACACCATAACTCACCGCCACAGTCGGTGCTGCAGGTGCTTGTTGAGGTTGGGAGGAAGACGAAGATGAGGATGATGACAAGGACGAAGACGAGGATGAGGATGAGGATGAAGGCAGCGGCGAAGGTGAAGGTGAGCCGCCCCCGCCACCACCACCACAGCCAAAAAGCAATGTGGACAATGTTAGGCAAAGAAATGTGTTCAATGCTCGGCGGATTGAAGCAATTGGATGATTCATTAGGAGGATCTCTTTTGAAATAAACCTCCTAAACATATCCTGGATTAGAATCAGTTGTCCTCGCTTACTTCAAACCAATTTCAAACGAAGGACAAATATAGCCGTATTCGCGTTGCTACAAGGAAGTTATGAACAGTGGTGATTAAATTATTGTTCAACTAGCTTGCTTATTCATTAAGCCAATCATCAATCGGCTGAGAATGATCGTCAGTGAACCTAGCGCATTTATTTCTGTGCCGACATCATTCACTCGGCGGTACAAATTCACCGGGTTTTTGTGAACCTTCGCCAAAGAAAAATTTTTCCATTTCAGTGACCAGAAACTTGCGTGCTTTGGGTTCAATGGGTGACAGTCGATATTCATTAATCAGCATGGTTTGATGTTGCACCCAACGTGTCCAGGCTTCTTTTGAGACTTCGTTATAGATACGTTGTCCCAGTTCACCGGGATACGGCACATACGACAAGCCTTCCGCTTCGCGCTTCAGCAATACACAATTTACTTTTCGGCTCATACATCGCTCACTTCGATAGCCGAGGTGGCTATCTGCAAATACTTTAATATATCCAACACCGGCTTTGCCAAACCGATATGTGCGGGTCGATGAGGATGGTACCAGCAATAGCCGGTTTCATCTGCAATCACAGTACGAGCGATTGCATTCGCAGCCCAGTAGGGACGCAGCGTCAGATCAAAATGAGTAAATGAGTGTTGGATGACCGGCATTTTTTGCAACGATTTAGCATTTGTTACTTTTGAATGTATAAAGGTATGACAAGATTCTGCATCATCAAATTGCGGACATACCCACAATCCACCCCAGATGCCAGAGGCAGGGCGCTGTTGTAACAAGATTGCATCTGATTCATCGCTGATTACCGCAACGTACACTTCACGTTGTGGTCGTGTTCGCTTTGGACGCGGAGTCGGCAATTGTGATTGTAATGTTTGAACATTGGCAATGCACTGTGTTGCCAGCGGACAGGCATGGCATAAAGGTTTACTTCGCGTACATACCAAAGCACCGAGATCCATGATCGCTTGTGTGTAATTTGCAACGCGCGTGGTCGGAGTGCATTGCTGAGCACGTTGCCATAATTGTGCTTCAATCTGTTTGTTGCTGGTAGGACCGTGAATTCCAAAATAGCGGGTCAATACACGTTTGACATTTCCGTCAAGAATGGCATGTGGCAATTCATACGACAGCGCCAGAATTGCAGCAGCCGTTGAGCGGCCAATGCCAGGCAGTGATTGCACTTCATCCAAGGTCTTAGGCATCATCCCCTGATGATGTGCTATGAGCTGTTGAGCAGTACGATGCAAGTTGCGCGCACGGGCGTAGTAACCCAATCCCGTCCATAAATGTAACACTTCATCCAAGGGCGCTGCCGCGAGCGCATTGACATTAGGAAAACGTTGGATGAATCGCTCGTAGTAGGGAACAACAGTTGCCACTTGGGTTTGTTGCAACATGATTTCGGAAATCCAGATTCGATACGCATCTCGCACCTGCCAGGGCAAATGCTTTCGACCCGATTGATCGAACCAATTGAGTAAGGCGGCTGCAAATTCGTTCATCACCACAGTGTAATGATTGAAGCATCTATTGTGCGAGCTTTTCGATATGTTCATATTGATCGTGCCATCGCGCAGGCATGCAACATGATGTCGCGACCAAACAAGAAGAGTACCCAGGACTTCGGTGCAATGGATATGATGTATAGAATTTGTGTAGGATTGCCATCGGCGACCAGTTCAACGCGATCTACATTGCGACAAAACAAAGAGAAATGGCTTCGATGCGATCCACGTGAGTGGATAGAGTCGCCTGCATCATCAGTCGATATTCGCCGTTTACATATTCAGAGTTGATCACCTGCATATCCAATGATGTTGTGCAAGCCATACAACAGGGCACTGTACCGATCAAACAATAATCGATTTATGTAACGCTCTAATCAGTTTGTCGCCGTTGTTGATGCGCATACTGTTTGTCTTGAACCCGCCGTGACAAGATTCACACTCTAAGTATCAGTTTAAACCGCGGCACTTAGAAATATAAAGCAATGATCCGACATTACTTTTGAACTCACACTTCACAGTGATCTTTATTAAAGAAGACCGCATTCCGCTCGATAAAGATCATAGCCTCAATGTCAGCGTTGATCGCATCTTGTGCAGTGCCGTCCGGATTGTGCAGGATGGAGTATGCAATGTAATTGATTTGAAATGCAGTTGCCTCGCGCGTGGAGCCTGTTTGTGGTGACGTCTCGCAATTTCATGCCCTTCATTCTCGCCATTACTGTGGCTGCCATCGTGTTGATGTTAAGTGCCGATGTGTGGTTCGTCGGCTCATTGTATATCTGCTTGGTGATGCTAAGCCTGAGCTCATCTCGGCATTGGCATCGTTATGCAACGGCTGCGATGGGATCGGGTTTGTTAATACTGCATGCAGGTATTGTTACTCCGGACAAGGTTGCAGTAGAGCGTTTGGTGATCGAGCTGTCTGCTCTGTGGCTTGCAGTCGCTATTAGCAATAAGTTAGTGCCAACGAAAAATGCAGAGAGGATGCATACAACAGAAATCAATGACGTGATGCCAAGCAATAATGAACATACGGCAGCGAGTCGTATGAAAACGGCTGCATGTGCCGCCGGATTGTGGATCTGGGAATGCGATCCTCGTACGGGAGAGTTTATTTGGGATATCAATCGTCCCTCTGAACTAGGATTGGACAATGTTCCTTACTCGCAAATGCGTGAGCGCCTGAAGGCATTATCGAATCCCCAAGAATTTGAGGACATGGTACAGGCTAGAAGTCGTGCGCTTCGAAACCGCGAAACTCGTTATAGCTGTCGCTATAGCACACGTGTTGGCAACTCATTTCTCCATCGTGAGATGGTCGCCAATTTACATTATGACGCTGACGGTATGCCCACTCAATTGATGGGAGTAACTCACGATATTACTAACGAAGTACAAACCTTGATGTTAATGCAGCGCCAAGCCAAGGAGTTGGAACAAATGCATCAACGCTTGGAACGTGCGGCCACTTCAAGTCAAGAAGGATTGTTTGAAATTGATTTTGTTTCAGGTCGCCATTGGGTCTCGGGTAGTTATCGCAGTTTGTTGGGGTTATCTGCTGAAGAAGATCTCGGTACAACCGAACGATTTTTTGCGTTAGTGCATAAAGATGATATTGATCGTACCCATCATTCGGTCACGATTATAAAACCTGATGACACGTATAGACATCAACTGCGTTTGTTACATGCTAATGGTGAATATCGCTGGATGCGAGCCATCGGGACCGTACAACACAATGACAAGGGTCAGCCGATCAGTTTGAGCGGCGCCATTCGCGACATTCATCAACAACGTACGGCTGAATTGCAGCTGCAAGAAACCCAGGCCCGTTTGAATCGCGCCATTAATGGCACGCAGGATGCACTGTGGGAAGAAGAGTTGAGTACGCAGAAGTTATGGCTTTCGCCCCGCTTTGCCACGATGTTGGGTTACGAACATGAAGAAGTCAGTCATTGGAATGGTTACGACATAGATGCCATTACGCATCCCGATGATCTGCCGCAAATGGTGGACATGCGTTATCGCGCAACCGCATTGTCCGCACCTTTCGATGTGGAAGTGCGCATGCTGACCAAACATCAGCAATGGTTGTGGATGCGCATTCGTGGCACGTTAGAACGGGACGAAAACGGTCAACCATTACGCCTGTCTGGTTCAATTCAAGATGTGAATGACGCACGTCTTATTCATGATGAATTGGTTGCAGCTACCGAAGAAGCCCAGGCGGCCAATCGTGCCAAGAGCGCATTTCTTGCTAATGTCAGTCACGAGATTCGCACGCCTATGAACGGCGTCATCGGCATGACCGGGTTATTGCTGGAAACATCACTGGATCGCAATCAGATGGAGTTCGCCGAAACCATTCGTGGCAGTGCTGATGCGTTGCTGATCGTGATCAACGATCTACTGGATTTTTCCAAGATTGAAGCGGGAAAGTTTCAGATCGAAAAAATTGATATGGATTTACGCAGCAATGTTGAAGATGTCGGCACTATGTTTGGTTTCCAAGCTGCCAATAAAAATCTTGAACTTATTATCAACGTACAGAATGATGTTCCTGATTTCGTGGTGGGAGATCCACAACGTATTCGTCAATGTCTGATTAATTTGATCGGTAATGCCATTAAGTTTACGCGTCAAGGCGAGGTGGTAATCGAAGTTTTCCGCACGCAAGCATTGGCAGGCAAATCATTATTGCAATTTGAAATTCGTGATACCGGCATTGGGCTTGAGCCGGAGATGCTTGAAAAATTGTTTAAGCCGTTTTCTCAAGCCGATTCATCCACCACTCGCAAATACGGTGGCACGGGACTTGGTTTGTCCATTGTTAAACGCTTGGTGGAAATGATGGGTGGCAATGTGGGCGTCAGCAGCGTACCAGGAGAGGGCTCGACCTTCTGGTTCAATTTGCCACTTGAGGTAGCTCAAGTGACGCATACACGCAAACCTGTTTCTGGATCGTTGCTGGGTAAGCGCGTCATGATCGTGGATGACAATGCCACTAATCGACGCGTGCTGGCTGCGCAACTTGAGCATGCGGGATGCGAATGCGTCATCGCCAGCAGTGGTGATGAAGCGCTACAGCAATTACACCACGCACATTTTAAACAATGTCCAATTGATGTGGTGGTGGCAGATTTCCAGATGCCTGATATGGATGGCGCGATGCTGGGTGAACAGGTACGTCGCGATGCGGATCTTGCGGACACGCGCTTGGTGTTATTGACTTCGCTTGATCGGCACGGAGATACGCAGCGCTTTGCGACGCTGGGTTTTGCGGCTTATCTAACTAAGCCGGTTCGCGCGCTCGAATTACGTGAATGCTTGGCACGTGTGTTGTCACACGCGGCGGAAGCATGGCGCAGTCAAGATCAATCCTTATTAACACAAGACAAGATTAGAGAAAGAGCAGTAACCAAACGCTTCAGCGGTCGCGTGTTACTGGTGGATGACAATGTAGTGAATCAAAAAGTGGCCACTCACTTTCTGGAGCGCATGGGTATTACGATTACCTTGGCCAATGATGGTGCTGAAGCCGTCAAGTTGTTCGATATCAATACTTATCAATTAGTCCTGATGGATTTACAAATGCCCATCATGGATGGCTTTGAAGCTACACGTCGGATTCGTGATTTTGAAGGATGGCGGCAACGCACTCCGATCATTGCATTGACTGCCAATGCAATGGCCGGGCAGATGGAGCGGTGTCTGGCCGCAGGGATGGACGGTTTTCTTACCAAACCATTAGAAATTGAGCCTATGCGTGAAATTATTACTCGTTACTGTCAAGAAGAGTCCAGCTCCACCATGAGTTCAGATGAAAGTGCTAATCAACCCACAACACCCACTAACGAAGCACAGGCTGTGGAGCAACTGCTTACCACACCTGTTGCAGCAATATTCTCGCAAGTAGATTTATCCAAACTGGATGAATTAACGGGTGACGATATCGATTTCTTACAAGAGTTGGTGTATGCGTTTAATCAAAGTGCAGAACAAGTTGTACACGAGTTGCAAGCGGCAGTTGCTGGAAATGATCGTACTGCTATTGCGCGTGAAGCACACAAACTTAAAGGCGCCAGCGCCAATATGCAAATTGTCGGTGTGCGCGATCTATGTATGACATTGGAGGCGCAAGCCACTGCATTTAGTAACAATGATCTGGAGAAGCATGTGCAACAACTGCAATATGCGGTGAACGCGGTAACGATCGAACTGGATAATATTTTGAAGTTGAAACAGGCGGCAGCGTAATAAATTATTATGGGTTCTATGTGGCCGAAATTTTTACACTGGACTTCATTGCATAGGGCAGTAAGTAACCTGCAAACAATGGTGTTTATTCTAGCGCCTGCTGTATGGTCACACGATTACGTCCACCTTCTTTACTGGCATAGACGCCGGCATCAGCTATTGCAATAAGCTTGGCTGCACTTGAGTCTAGAGGTACGCTGTCCGGCCAGCCACTGACACCGAAGCTCGCGGTAATTGGCAAGGCTTGTGTAGCGATCTTCAGTGGCTCCTTGGCCAGTGTTGCACGACAACGTTCTGCAACCTGCGCAGCGGAGGCGAGAGTGGTTTCAGGCAGCACAATCACAAATTCTTCCCCGCCGTAGCGAGCGATCCAATCGGTTTCGCGCAAGCAACCACGCAAAATTTGCGCGAATTGCACCAACGTTTCATCACCCGCTTGATGTCCATAGTTATCATTAATGCGTTTGAAGTGATCGATATCGCATAACATTAGCGAAAACGGATGATGGTAGCGTGCAGAACGTTCCAGCTCTTTCGACAGTTGGTCCATTAAGTAGCGCCGATTGAACACGCCAGTGAGTGCGTCAATAATCGATAGACGTCGATTTTCTTCCATTGCATCGCGCAGCGAGCGTTCCAATTCAACTAACCGTTTGCCCGTATTTAAACGCGCCAACAGTTCGGGTTCCATGATCGGCTTGGTTAAATAATCATCTGCACCGGCCTGTAATCCCATGACCACGTGTTCAACAGAATCGCGCGAGGTCAGCAGAATCGTATAGGTATAGTAAGGCAACTTCATAGCGCGCACTGCGCGGCATAAACCAACGCCATCGAGATTGGGCATTTCCCAATCTGTGAGTAATAAAAAGAAAGTTTCTTTCTGCATCAATTGCAACGCTTGTTGACCATCCTCGGCCATGACCACTTCAAAGCCCGCACGCGTCAGCAAGCGGCCAGTCAACATGCGTTGTACTGGCTCGTCATCTGCTAGCAGCACACGCCATTTCGTCGCCGCTGCAGGCGCAATATCATGGGCGGGTTGGGGTAGCGATGGGTTCATTTGGTGGATATATGCGGGTGCTGCAAATTATCTAGTGCAAAATATTTAATTAAACGTTCAATCAAGTAGTCACTTAAACAGCCACTGTTGTTGATTGACTGTTATTCCATAGTTGTACGATGCCAGGCAATTCATTACCCGGCACGGGTTTGCCAATTAAGTAGCCCTGCACACGGTCGCACTCGGACTTGGCCAAAAATTCCAAAATCTCTGGCGTTTCGACACCCTCGGCACATGATGTTAATCCAAGCTTGTGAGCCAGCATCACCATGGCTTCCACCATAACACGAGCTTCATTTGTGTGACATACATCACGCACGAAAGAGATGTCGATCTTCAATTCACTAAACGGCATGAGGTATAGATGCTTTAGAGAGGAATAGCCGGTTCCAAAGTCATCTATGGACAAGCCGAAGTTTTTAACCCTAAGTCGCGTAAGTACATCCATTGTAGTTTCTGGATCCGACATGGCCGCTGATTCAGTCACTTCGAAAATAATGTGCTTTGGGTTGATTCCATGACTTTGTGCGGCACTTTCTGCCATGTCGGGAAAAGAGCGGTCATTTAACAATCGCGGCGACAGATTGATGGCGATTGAAAGCGGTAAGTTTTCTGCATGCCATCGTGCTATCTGGCGCATGGAAAGTTCGACGACTCGTTCCGTCAACTGACGAATGAGCCCACTGTTTTCTGCAATCTGTATAAATTGGGGCGGAGGAATAAATCCGCGCTTCGGATGTTTCCAACGCGCTAACGCTTCCACACCTTCAATCAGCCAGCGATTATCGGTGGTACGTCTTGCTTTGGGCTGGTAGTACACTTGTAATTCATTACGCGCCAATGCTTGTTCGAGATCACCCGCAGTGATCACACTTCCCTGTTTCATGGTTTTGCGTAACACAGCTTCAAGATCGCTGAGCATGATGGGTTTTTGCAAGCCTCCCAACATCTTTAATCCTTGTGATCGACCTACTTGATCAGCGGTGCTTAAAACGCGGTGATCCATGCCACTGACGACCAATACTTGTGCCTTGGCTCCTTGTCCTCCCAAGTAGCGTAACAATTCAATGCCATCGCTGCCGGCCATCTGTAAATCGAGCACAATGACGGTCGGATTGAAATCGAGATAGGCACGACGGAAACTATCCGGTTCGGTAACCGCCAATGATTCAAATCCCAGACGTCGAGCCACCTCTGCAATGAATTCACACAATTCCTGCTGATCATCAATGACTAATAAACGATTCTCTGTGATGCTCAACGTATCCTCCATCCACTATCCATAAATGGTATCAAACTTGGAGCGAATGCGATGCGCCAGTTCCTCGTTCCGATAGGGTTTCAGCAACAAGTCTTCCGATGGCATACGATAACTTTTGTTATCTGCTGGTAACTGATCTACACCATAACCCGTCGTGTATAGCACATGAATTTGCGGGTTGCATTCTTTGGCACGTAGCGCCAATTCCGAACCCAGCATACCACCCGGCATAAATACATCTGTGAACAGCATATCGATACGCGTGGGTTTCTTTAGCAACTCAAGCGCGGCCAGCGAGTTTGAGGCTTCAACAACGCGATAACCAAGCGATTCCAGCGCCAATGCCGTTGTCGCACGCAGGTCAGTATCATCTTCAACCACCAAAATCGTTTCATTGCCGCCGGGAATGGTTTTTTCTTGGTGTTTTGATTCGGCGGTGACTATGGGCGCTGTAATATTGCGTGGTAGATAAATGCTTACCGTGGTGCCTTTATTTATCTCACTACTGACAACGGCAACGCCTCCCGACTGTTGGGTAAAGCCATGCACCATTGATAAACCCAGACCACTCCCTTTGCCGGCATCCTTGGTCGTGAAAAACGGTTCGAACACATGCGTTAACAATTGGGGAGGAATACCGGTACCAGTATCGCTGACGCTGATTTTGACGTAGTCACCGCGTTGCAGCTCCGTATGAGCTTGAAAAAATGCAATGTCGGGCCTGACATTACTGGCCAATAGTTTCAGTTTGCCACCGTTGGGCATTGCATCACGAGAATTGACAATCAAATTCAGAATGGCATTCTCCAATTGTCCAGTATCGACATACACGGGCCAGAGTTCTTTATCCAACTCCAACTTCAATTCGATGCCCTCGCCCACAGTGCTGGTAATCAACTCAAGAAACGCAGTTAGTTGGTTATTCAAATCAATCACAGTGGGTTCCAACACTTGTCGACGTGCAAAGGCGAGCAAGCGGCGTGTTAAGTCAGCTCCGCGAATAGCGGCCTGCATGGCGGTATGCAATTTTTTAACAAGTGCAGGGTTATGGTGCACATCGCGTTCCATTAATTGCAAATTGCCCAAAATCACGCCCAGCAAATTATTAAAGTCGTGAGCCACACCGCCAGTGAGTTGTCCAATCGCCTGTAATTTTTCAGCCTGCCGCAATCGTGCTTCGAGCATTTTTAACTCGGTGACATCCGTCATGACCATGAAACACCCCGTGACCGTACCGGCATGATCACGTTCTGGAACAAAGCTGAACTGTGCTTCGCAATAATCTACGGTATTGGGTAGTGTGCGCACAAAATGACTGGCTTCGCCAGCAAGGCCTTTTTGGATTGCCTGATGTAAATCCGCAAACTGGGTAATATCCAACAATGATGTGATGTCCTGTCCAGTATCGGTTGACGGTAGGCCAAGGTATTCACTTAATGATGAACGATTACGATACTCCACGTGCCCGTGACGATTCACATGTACTACCAGCGACGGCATTGCATCCAGTGTGGCACTGAAAAAATCTCGCGTCTCACGCAGCGTACGTTCTGCCAAATGTCTTTCGGTGACATTCTGTATGGCGCCATATAAGCGCAACGTGACGCCATCAATACGTTCTGCCTTGCCAATGCAACGCATCCAGGAGCTTGCATCGCGACGCAACTGTAATTCCAAATCAAAGTCATGACCATTCTTGATCGCATGACGAGCGGCACGCAGCAATTGTCGTCGCGACGATACACTGAGGGCAGCGAGCAATTGATTGGCCTGTACCGATTTTCCCATGGGCAATTTAAATCGCAAACTGACGCTTTCAGAAACAGTCATTCGCCCTGATTCAATATTAAATTCCCACGCGCCCACTTTGGCCAGGTATTGCATATCAGCCAGCATGACATCGATGCGTGAACGATCGGTCATATCGCGGAATGTCAGCAAGGTCAGTGATTCATCATCATGACGTACCGGCACCATGCGATACTCGATAGGCCGATGTCGATCTTTGCAACGTAACACGGCACCAACACCGCGTAACATGTCAGTGGTATAACCTAGCCGGGTAAAGTCGCGAGCTTCGTTCTCAAGTGCACCAATTAGTTCGCGATAATCGCGACCGCGCAATTCTTGAATTTCACATCCCAGTAAACGCAAGGCCGTGGGATTGGCATATTGAATGGCGCCTTGCGAATCGATTTCCAATACGCCTTCACGACTCGCTTCAACAATGGCAGTATTACGACGTCGTGTGCTAACCGCAATCTGACGGGCATGAAGAAATCGCCGCAGACGTTTCGGCAGCACTAAGAGCGCTGTCATCATAGCGGCAACAAATATTGTGTATTGGAGAATTGTTGATATAGGTTGGTCCATCAGGATCGCGGCGCGACGCAAAGTTCACCCAGGCGCGCGCCCTGCATACCAGTTAACTGCATATTGCATCAATTGCGCAGAAGTATGTAGCGATAGTTTGCGTTTTATTCGCTGGCGATGTGATTCCACCGTTTTAACGCTGAGATTCAAAGCTTCTGCAGTTTGTCGAGTCGATAATCCTTTGCCGATCATATGCAACACTTGTAATTCGCGATTGCTCAAGCCATCAACGGGACTGGTCGCTGTGTAAGCACCACCGGCAGCAAATTTTTCAATCATGCTATTGCCGACCGTTTCGCTCACATAGATACCGCCTTCAAGTACCCTGCGTAAGGCGACCAGAAATTGATCGCTGGCGGCTTGCTTCATGATGTAACCATTGGCACCCGCAGACAGCATGCGCTCCGCATAAATGACTTCATCGTGCATGGACAGCACCAATAGCGGCAAGTTTGGATAGTGTGCTCGCGCATCTTTGACAAGCTCCAATCCATCGCCCTGTGCTAGCGACACATCAACAATCACAACATCAGGCTCGATGTCACGAATCATGGATTTGGCATCGCGTGCCGTTTCTGCTTCACCACACACTTCAAGATCCGGTTCGGCTTCGATGAGCCGACGTAGTCCTTGGCGTACGATGGGGTGATCATCCACCAACATCACACGACGACGATCACGTCCAGTGTTGATATAACGGTGAGTACTGTGTTGTGTAGCCATACCCATGAGATGTCCCCCGCTGGTAACCAAATGAATAACCTATCTTAAAAACACTGTGCCTGCTATCTGCATTGATACGTTATTGAGACGTGATCCATGCATGCTTCGGTATTCACAGTGATAATGATGCGGCGATGTGTTTTGAGATCAGGTTAGAGAAAACACAACGTATTAGAGCACGACAAAAAGTAAGAATCAGCAAGCGCATGTCCTAAGTCAAATCAGCAAATACCCTAATCAAACATAGGGGAATGCCCTTGTTGCATGGTTAGCAGACTTTACTTTCCTACACGACATTTTGCATCTGTTGCGTTCTTAAATATTTGCTTAAGTGGCCTCAATTTCTTTGATCGGATGTCCAGCCACCCAGCGCGCTGCATAACGCATCAGCTCATTGGTGCTGCGCAAATTGAGCTTCTCACGCATATGTCGACGATGCGCATCGATCGTTTTCATCGATAGTTGCAACTGATCAGCGATCTCGCGAGTACTGACGCCGCCGCCTATCATCTGAAATACTTGCATCTCACGTTGAGTGAGTGAAGTGACGGGATCATCATCTCCTTTAGCCAGTTGTCCACGCACTGCCTTCGACAATAGGCGTTCGTTCATTTCCGCGCTAAGATGGCGTTGACCTCGGGCTACTTTACGCAGAGCACTTAAAAAATCCGTTTCTGCAGCACTTTTCATCACATACGCACTTACCCCTAGTCGTAACAAGCGTTCGGCGTACAGAGCTTCCTCTTGCATCGACAAGATTAAAATCTTCACATCTGGATGTTGCTCGCGGATCCAGCGCGTCAACTCAACACCATCATCCTGACCCAATGTCAGGTCCAGTACTGCAACATCGGGATTTACTTGAGAAAGTAATTGTCGTGCCTGTGCTGCATTGCTTGCTTCACCAGCAATTTGAAAGTCTGGCTGCCCAGCCAATAGTTGCTTCAAGCCTTCACGAACTAGTGGATGGTCATCGATAATAATCAAGCGGGTGCTATGGTCAGTCATCGTAATCCCCTCGCTTCAATGCGTAATGAGCAACAAAATGCAGCGTTGCACTTTAGATATATTCCAAGATGGTGTTTTTACCACTCGATCAAATTGCAAACAAGCGGCATTATTTGCAACTGAGGCACAATAGGCAACCTTTTCTGGATGGCACCGTTTAAACATGATGGATACTGCTACACAAACCATGCTGCACATTGTCATTCTTGAAGACAATGCCGTTGATGCCGAGTTAATGGAACTGGAGTTGCGCAAGGGCAATGTTATCGCACGTTATACTCGTGTTGAGACCGCCACAGACTTCAACAAGGTGATGGACACTGAAGCGATCGATCTGATTCTAGCTGATTATACCTTGCCAGAGTTTGATGGGTTGAGTGCATTAGCAATGTTACGTACCCGTCTTCCCAACGTACCCTTCATTTTTGTTTCCGGTTCATTAGGTGAAGAGCGCGCTATTGAAGCTTTG
>JAICKZ010000274.1 GCA_025927665.1 Steroidobacteraceae bacterium
CCACGATTGATGAGGTTGGTATGTTTGCCAATCCATCCTAAGCCTGCGTTGCGCGCAAGCGCCTTTTCCAACACGGGTCCACTATCCACAAAGGCGCGATAACGGTGTGGTGCAATATGGGCATTAATGCGCTCGCCTAACTCTGCTAACTTATTGCGCAATACCTTGTGATAATCACGACCCAATGCATAACGCGATACATAACCATGCGAAGTATCAGTCAATGCATCATGCGCATCACGAGCAGTGCCCGGCCAATAATCCATACGTGCCGAGATAACACGCAGCGTTCCTGGAATTAATTCATGCGGGCGCGAACGTCGGGTTCCATGTCGTTGCATATATTCCATCTCACCGTGATATTGTTGCTTTAACCAATTCAACAAATGCTGTTCATCTGCGCCAAGTTGAACATCGCTGATGCCAATCTGTTGAAAGCCCAACTCTATACCCCAACCTTTGATTGCATCGGCAAGCGTCTGGAGTTGGTTGGCAGATAGATTGGACATATAGCGAGGTTTCAATGGCGTTTGGAAAATGCGTGCAGGCGTGGCGGTGAAGTCGCCGTATAATACCGTCATGTCAGCTCTACCTATCAATATTCACAACGTTGCGCAGATTCGCGCAATGGATGCAGAGGCGATCAAGTCATTGGGTATTTCCGCATATACCTTAATGCAACGCGCAGGCGAAGCAGCGTTTGGAGTATTGCGATCGAGTTGGCCCATGGCAACGCGTCTTGCAGTGGTATGTGGTTTTGGTAATAACGCCGGAGACGGTTATGTACTGGCGACATTGGCACGCGCCGCACGCATGGACGTGAAAGTAATCGCTTTGGGTGAACCCGCTGAGTTGGTGGGTGCCGCCGCACAAGCGTGGCAACAGTACATTGATGCAGGTGGAACCACTCAACATTGGAACATCGAAATTCTGAATAACTCCGAAGTTATTGTTGACGCCATCTTCGGCACCGGGTTATCACGACCATTGAGTGCAACTTTACAAACTCATGTGCAGGACATGAATGATAGCGGCCGACCGATTCTATCATTAGATGTTCCCAGTGGTCTTGACGCCGATACGGGTAAAGTAATGGGAGTAGCGATTGAAGCGCATCGCACTATTTGTTTTGTTGGTTTAAAGCAAGGATTTTATTTGGGCGAAGGACCCAATTATATTGGACACTTGTTGTTTGATGATCTTGATATTCCACTTGCGGTGCAATGTCGTATTGAACATGTCGCACAGCGTTTAGATAATCATGCTGTCGGTGCGGCGTTACCACGACGTGCACGTACTACACATAAAGGACAACAAGGTCATGTGTTGATTGTAGGTGGTGGCATTGGCATGCCAGGTGCCGCGCGATTAAGTGGTGAAGCCTGCCTGCGCGTCGGTGCCGGATTGGTGACGGTTGCAACTCGCACTGAATATATTGCAACGCTCGCAGCGGGGCGACCCGAGTTAATGTGCGTTGGCGTATCAACGGGTGCTGAATTGCAGACCTTGATTGATCATGCTGATGTCATTGCGATTGGGCCCGGTTTGGGTCGCGATGCACGTGCAGAGTCATTATTGTCTTCGGTATTGAATAGCAATAAGCCACTGATAATGGATGCGGATGCATTGAATTTACTCGCGGAACATCCGCTTAAACGTGGCAATTGGATATTGACACCTCATCCGGGCGAAGCCGCTCGCTTGTTGAATGTGAGTGCGCAGAACATTCAAGCTTCAAGAATGACTTCGGCGCGTGATATCGCGCAGCGTTATGGTGGTGTTGTGGTATTGAAAGGCGCGGGCACATTAGTATGGGATGACCGCGAAACGCTGAGTATTTGTGATCGCGGTAATCCCGGCATGGCGGCACCGGGTATGGGTGATGTGTTGACCGGCGTTATCGCGGGCATTGCGGCGCAATGTGGTGATTTATCCGTTGCGGCGCGTGCCGGCGTATATGCGCATGCCGTGGCCGGCGACATGGCAGCACGACATGGTGAACGTGGTTTGCTTGCGAGTGATTTGTTTATGCATCTGGCCAATTGTGTGAATGTTTAGAGTTCATCTCGACGTTACTGCGCGTACAGCGCTGGATCCAGGTTAATTTTTCGCGCGCCACATTTTGAGATAAGCTTTAGTGGATGAATACTCACCTCAGTTCCTTACATCTTGCCGATGCAAATCGTACTCGTGAGCTCGGCGCATCATTTGGCAGGGCGCTACTTCATACGCAATTGGATCAGCCGCTGATCGTTCACATGAATGGCGAATTAGGCGCAGGCAAAACGACTTTTGTGAGTGGCCTATTAAATGAAATGGGCTATGTAGGATCGGTGCGCAGCCCCACTTATACCTTGGTCGAGTCCTATGAATTTGTTCGTAACGATATTCAAAGTCAAAGAACAATATTTCAAGTCATGCATATGGACTTCTATCGTTTGACCGATGCGGCACAGCTTGAGGAGTTGGGTATTCGTGACATGCTGGTACCGAATACGGTGTTGTTAATCGAATGGGCAGTGCGGGCAGAAGAGCGTTTACCGCCCGCGAGTATGGCAATCAATCTTGCTTATGAAGATGAAGGTCGTGCCGGGAGAACCGTTGAACTGATGGCTTACGCTGAAGTTGCAAAATCAATCATTGATAAATCATTGAACTTCTACGCGCATTAGCAGTACATTAGCTACCATGAACCTGGTTGGCTTATTCGTACATTCTAAATTTCGTATTGGTGTAGTGTTGCTATTAACAGCAATACCCGCGATTGTTGCCGCTTCGCCAGCCATCCAAGATGTGCGCATTGCATCGCAGACCGATAGCACTCGAGTTGTATTTGAACTGAACGAAACCGCGAAGCAAAAGATATTCACCCTTAATAATCCATTACGAGTTGTAATTGATCTTGCCAATACCAATTTAAATACCCCTTTGCCCGATGGCATGGGTTTAGTCAAGTCGTTGCGTTCTGCGAGTCATGATGGGGTATTGCGTGTTGTGCTGGACATCAATGGCAGTGCTGATCTGCAAAGCAGTTGGCTGGAAGCGAATAGCGATTATGGCCCGCGATTGGTATTGGATCTGCAACGTACTGGCACAATGCGTGAAGGAGTACCTGCTGTCTTGCCGCCTATTGCCGCAGTAAACTCCTCCGCCAACAGTAGCAACAATTCAAGCTCGAGTCTGAATGCGAGTGTCGATCCCCAGCCAATTAAAACGTTGCCTGCAAATGTGGGCAACTCTCGTGAACTGGTCATCGCCATTGACGCCGGACATGGCGGTGAAGATCCCGGTGCCATTGGTCGCCATGGTCTACGCGAAAAAAATGTTACCTTGGCGATTGCACGTTTATTGAAGGATCGCATTGATGCCGAGCCAGGCATGCATGCGATGTTAACTCGCGATGGCGATTATTTTGTACCCTTGCGTGATCGCATCGACAGAGCACGGCAATTCAAGGCAGATATGTTTATTTCAATTCATGCTGATTCAGTGAAGGATCGTTCAGTAACCGGATCATCGGTGTATACCTTGTCTGGCAAAGGCGCAACCAATGAAGCCGCACGTTGGTTGGCAGATCGTGAAAATGCAGCTGATCTAGTCGGTGGTGTATCACTGGACAATAAAAATAATCTACTGGCATCTGTGTTACTTGATCTTACGCAAGGCGCGAGTATGAGTGCAAGTCTCGATGCCGCTGCGCGTGTGTTGCAGCATTTGGACAGTGTTGGTGATGTGCATCATTCCGACGTACAGCAGGCAGGCTTCGTGGTGTTGAAATCACCCGACATTCCATCCATGCTGGTTGAGACTGCATTTATTTCTAATTCGGACGAAGAAGCCCGGCTCTCTGCTCCCAAGCATCAAGCGCAGCTCGCAGATGCTATTCTTGCTGGCGTACGCGAATATTTTTACGTCAATACACCACCTGGAACGCGATTGGCGCAAATTAAAGCGACGCGACAGGCGCGGAATAATTAGTCGGCATCACTTGATGCAAAGGCGTGTTCATCACGTCAGTGATCGTAACGAGTTTGATGAATCAAACCCTACACGCTAAGATCAAGTGGCGTATGCAATATTAATCAACAAGACTGATGAGTCTCAATCATGCCCAAACAATACAAGTATTACGATCTGATTTTGGCTGCATATGTCTGTGTACTGCTATGTGCCAATCTGATCGGGCCTGCAAAAATGACGACGGTAAACTTTCCGTTGTTTGGTCCGCAAACATTTATGGCAGGCGTATTGTTTTTCCCAA
>JAICKZ010000320.1 GCA_025927665.1 Steroidobacteraceae bacterium
GGCCAAGATTTGGCCCGTTATTAATATGCAACGCGTCAGTCCAGCGCAGCCCAATGTCGATCTCTAGATGGTGAGAAAGATCTAACGAAGAACGCAATGAGGCCTGCTGCTTCGGATCAGCAGTTTCGTTTTGTGCATTACTGAGATCAGATTGACCTGCCGCCACACGCAAATGTTCGCTTAATGGCGAATAGCCAAAGCGCAGTTGCCATCCATCACTGACTTGATAGGTTCCACTGAGTTCTGCGCCATAAGTTTCGCCATGTAAGTTGTTAGCAAAATAGAATGGCACGATCGTGACTGGGGTTATGCTGGTGCTGCGCACATGTTCGTAATCATTATAAAAAGTGGACACAGATGCGACTAGTTTGCTACTGACTTGGGCGCGATAACCTACTTCATACGCAATCACTGTTTCGGATACAAAATCATTGCTGCCTTTCAATATGACCAACCCGGAGGCAGGTTGGGATAAATCACGATCAATACGTGATGGTGTGCGTACGGCGCGCGAAATCGCTGTCCATAGCATGTGTTGAGGATTAATTGTCCATTGTAGGCGGCCGCTTGGTTCTATCTCAAATCCAGTGTAATCATTGTGCTCAACCTTACTGCCAATGGTAACCGACAAATTATCACGCAATGAAACCTCGTCCTGAATGAAACCACTGTATAAATTATGATCCAGATGCGCTGGGAAAAAGGCCAACGCCAATGCATTACCAACTACATCATGAGTACGACGATAGCCCAACCCCCATATGAGTTGATGACGCTTTGCGAATCGCAACCGCTGTTGAAAATCAAGATCATACGTATCTAGATCATCGGTCAACACTCCCGCTGGCGCGAGCACTAAGGTGCCAATGGTCGACGCTGCGACTGGATCTTCGAGATGCGTGTTATCGTAATAAGCTTGCAGAGTCAGATCGGATTCATTTGATAGCGTGTGCGCCCAACGTCCCAACACGTTAGCGCCTTTGGTTATTGCCGTACCGCCAATCGGCACATGACTACGACCATCATAAGTATCGCCTTGCAAAGTAAATTTATTCTGTGCGCTTGCGGTTGCATCAATGCGAAACCCACCTTGAGTCATCCACCACGCGTCATTTGCGTCACTACCATCAGCCAATACTTCATTGCCACGATTGAAATGCTTTCCATAAACACGAAAATCGACATTGGGTGACAGGCTGCCGCCATATCTCACCCCTGCAAAGTCCTGTAACGTGCTGCCACCACCTGCTTCAACATATAGTCCATGTGTACTTTCAGTATGTTTAGTGATGATGTTGATCACACCATTCACTGCATTTGCACCCCATAACGTTGAACCAGGACCGCTGATTACTTCAATGTGATCGATATCAGCGAGTAAATAATCCTGTACATCCCAAAAAACACCAGAAAATAACGGTGTATAGACAGTTCGTCCATCGATCATGACCAACAATTTATTGGCAAGATCGGTGTTAAATCCACGCGCACTGATCCCCCAATCATGAGAATTTTTTTGCGCCACTTGCAAGTTGGATGCGAGTCGCAACGCTTCGGGTAAACTGGTGGCTCCAGAACGTCTGATATCTTCCTGAGTGATTACTTGTACCGATGATGCCGCTTCAGAAAGTTTCTCTGGAGTTCGTGAAACCGAAACCACTTCGACGTCCATTAACTCATCAATACTTAAATGCTTCAATTCGTTTGGAGAAGATAATGCAATTTCTCGTGCCATAGTGTGAACAGGCCACAGCACGCTTATTATCAATGCAGATAAAAGCCAGACATGCCAATTGCGCCGCAGCAGCAAAGCCGACGCAATACGATATGATTTACTCGACGCTATGATTTGATTTTGATCCGCACATGTCTTACATACAAATTGGTCCATGCCCCACAATTGGTTATAGGGTTCATCGAGCACAATCGCTGTCCCATAACGCATAATGCATTGGTCCTAAAAAATTGAGTTGAAGTTAGTAGGATCAGTAGTAGATGGCTATGAGTTATTACCTTAACTCTATGCTTTTTGCGATGCCTGGCTATTTTAATTCAAATGCAGGATATGATGCCAAAAGCCTTTAATAGATGGTGGAAAACCACTAATGGCTCAAACATCGAAAGCTGATAAGCACCATCACTTTTTTCAAAGCAATAAGGCGGAAGAGCACTATTCAATTTTCTATTTGGTGCTGCCAAACTTCAATCGTGACGTCACCGATAAATCGTAAACGGGCGTGTCTTTATCTCAGCGATGCAATTGCGGTTTCATAAACAGAATCCAGATCGTTGTGGTTGCTTACCGTGACATTGAGATTACGTAAGAGTCCATCTTGAATGCCATAAATCCAACCATGCACAACCAATGATTGCTCGCGATCCCAAGCATCACGAACGATGGTGGTATGACAAACATTCATCACTTGCTCAACCACATTTAACTCACATAGTCGATCGCAGGCCGCTTCATCGTAACTTTGACCCAGCAACTTTTCATGCTTATACCGAACATCTTGAACATGACGTAGCCAATTATCACTGATGCCAATACGCTCACGACGTAACGTCGCACGTACACCGCTACATCCATAGTGACCACACACAATGATGTGACGAACTTTTAAAATATCCACCGCAAACTGCATGACCGATAAGCAGTTAAGATCGGTATGCACCACCACATTGGCGATATTCCGATGGACGAACAGTTCACCCGGCAGCAAGCCCAGCAATTCATTGGCCGGCACCCGGCTGTCGGAGCAGCCTATCCACAGGTATTCGGGCGACTGCTGGGCCGCCAGCTTGCTGAAAAAATCGGCGTCCTCGGCCGAGATCGCCGCTGCCCACTGGCGGTTGTTCTCGAACAGCTGCTGATAGGTGATATCGCGCGCTTTCTTGCGTTCCATGGTGTTTTTTCCCCTCGGTTATTGATGCCGGCTGTTCTGTAACAGACCCGCAAAAACAGATGCATGCCCGTATCCTATAAAGTGAAAC
>JAICKZ010000132.1 GCA_025927665.1 Steroidobacteraceae bacterium
CTCATCACAAACAGAGGCGTAAACATGGCGGTGGGAATATTCATCAAATGATACGCAACGGCTGAATACCAATCGAGATTGGGAAACATTTTTTTTATATCCCACATCACGGTTTCGATTCGTTCAGCGATGGCAAACAATTTCATATCATGGGCATGCTGAGCTAATTGTTTTGCCACTTGTTTAATCACTTGATTACGTGGATCAGCAAGGGTGTAAACCGGATGACCGAAGCCAATGATGACTTCTTTATTGCCAACACGCTGACGGATATCGGCTTCGGCTTCATTTGCGTCACCATAGCGTTGTTGAATTTCAAAAGCGACTTCATTCGCGCCACCATGTTTTGGTCCGCGCAGTGCGCCAATCGCACCTGCAATGCAAGAATATAAATCTGAACCGGTGCCGGCGATCACGCGTGCAGCGAAGGTTGATGCGTTGAATTCATGTTCTGCATAAAGAATCAGCGATGTGTGCATGGCTCGTTCAAATTCGAACGAAGGTGCTTCACCATGTAATAGATGCAGAAAGTGGACCCCTATGGAGGGACTATCAGTTTGTATGGAAATACGTTGCCCATGATTGGCAAAGTGATGCCAGTAACACAACATGGAGGGCAGACAGGCCAACAATCTATCGGACAGATGGCGCGCATTCAACGCATCATGCTTTTCCGATTCAGGGATGATGCATCCCAACGCCGACACCGCAGTGCGAAGTACATCCATCGGATGGGCGGTGACGGGTATTTGCTCAAGAACGGTTTTGACTGGCTCGGGAAAATCGCGAAGTTTCTTTAGTTTATTTTTATATGCAACAAGTTCTTGTTGATTGGGCCAATGTTCATGAATAAGCAAGTGCGCCACTTCTTCAAATTCGCAATGCTGAGCAATATCGAGAATGTCATAGCCGCGATAATGAAGATCATTGCCACTATGTCCCACACTGCACAACGCGGTATTACCAGCGACAACACCAGAAAGTGCGACAGATTTTTTTGGCTTCAAACCTGCATTTGTCGATGCCTCAGTCATGGATGCTCCGATCGATCATTGGCATTTCATTTCATGAATAAGTTATCAGGCCATCAATTCAATTACCTAAAAAAATTACCAACAAAATCTATTTTGGTTTTTCTACCGTGAACAATTCGTCCAGTTTTTTTTCATACGCGTAGTAATCAATATACTTGTACATGTCGGCACGCGTTTGCATACGATCGATTACATTCTTCTGTGTGCCATCACGACGAATGGTTTGGTACACCGTCAACGCGGCCGCGTTCATGGCGCGATAAGCGGCACAACAATACAACACCATATCGACACCGACTGAGTGCAACTCATCGCGAGTAAATAACGGTGTCTGACCGAACTCAGTGATATTGGCAAGAATAGGTGCTTTAATGACGTTCCTGAAGCGTTGATACATGGCCAATTCGGTCAACGCTTCGGGAAAAATCATATCCGCACCTGCATCAATGTATGCCGCTGCGCGTTCAATCGCTTTGTCGATGCCTTGCACTGCAACTGCATCAGTGCGCGCCATGATGACAAAACTGCTATCGATGCGCGCATCCACGGCGGCTTTGATTCGATCAACCATTTCTTCTTGACTGACAATGTCTTTATTGGGTCGATGACCACATCGTTTGCTTTGCACTTGATCTTCGATGTGCAATCCGGCTGCGCCTGCTTTGCTAAAGGCTTTCACGGTACGCGCAATATTAAAAGCACCACCCCATCCGGTATCTGCATCCACCAATAACGGCAACGAGCACGCATCCGTAATGCGCCGAATATCGATTAACACGTCATCCATGGTGCTGATACCCAAATCGGGGACGCCCAATGAATTGACAGCCACGCCACCTCCGGAAAGATACAAGGCTTTGAAGCCCGCAACTTGCGCAAGCCGTGCAGTGTATGCATTGATTGCACCGGCAATTTGTAATGGATGTTCGTTCTCTAACGCAGTACGAAAACGAGAGCCGCTGGTGGCATTCGGTTCAATATGGGACTGAGTCACTTGGATACCTTAAAAATAATCTTGCGCATCTCGATGACGTCAGATCTAAGACGTCTCTAAACTCATTCTCGCCTATGTGGATTGAAATACACAACACTGAAACGCATCGATCTTGAAATTAGTATTTACCACCAAGGTGATGACGCTAATGACATACTTTTATAAAATCAATCAAGCTATGAGATCAGTATTACGTATTCACACGCATGTCTTTAATAGCAGTCACCAAATGTGATTGCAATTGACGCGCGCGGAAACTAGAGTCGTGCGGCTTTTAGTTATGCAGACTTACAGAAGAATCCGTAATCACCGGGTATAAACCGGTGCCATGCAGTGATTTTTATCTGCGTAGTGTAGCGATACTCTATCGCTAAATTTTGTGCATCGACCACTGTGCGACGACAACAATTCGATTTGCAGTTGGAGAGGTATGATTAGTGTTCTCTCATTAATTTGTGTTGCAGGCTGTGCTTCAGGGCTACTGCTGATTGCAACTTTATTAATGCAAAAACCGCACACTTCTGCCGATAAACTGCTTGTTTGTTCGATTTTGCTGACTGCCGCGAATGTATTGTTTGTCGCCATTAAGCCCGTCTTACCAACCCACTCCTTATTTTTTGAAGTATTGCGTGCATCCAGTTGTTACGGCTTGGTGTTTGCGCCGTTGTTGTATCTCTATTTCTGTGTGCAGTTAACCGGCACTGTATTGACGAAATCCAAATTGTGGCACTTAGGTTGGTTTGCTTGCTGTCAAGCCATCGTAATGTTTGAAGTCACTTTCCCCACTTCGTTGCCATGGTTAACGATAAATAGCTTCGAAAATGCTGGCACTTTATTGATTCTTGCCGGTTACTTTATTGCGAACGTGCGCGTTTTGCGCGAAACCCGAAGACATGATTCGTACTTGGTTTCATCTGGTAGCGGCAAAGTAACGTATATCACGCTGCTTGTCATGCATGCATGTTACGCAATCACGGTGATTGCGAACCTGGCGTTTTCGCAAAACGCAGCGACTACGTTGACAACATTAAATGCAGGCATGTTGTCAGTGTTACTGATGATTCTCGCATTCAGTTACCCGCACCAAGCATTGGCAACGCCACCCAGTATAGTCACTGAGCCAGTACCATCGCCCCCCTCTCTCGATAGGGAAAAAGAGAAATACGGCAACAATCGCTTGCCAGAATTTCTACGCGATACGATCGTGGATACCTTGGCGCATCATATGCAGTGTGAGCAACCTTGGTTGGATATTGATCTGACCCTGAGCCGCCTTGCTGAGAGCATTAATGTCAACCCTCATCACTTATCACAAATTATCAACTCCGAGTTTGGCAAATCATTTGCCTGCTACATTAACGAATATCGTGTTAACGCCGCCTGCAAATTATTAAGCGCTGACGACAACAGGACGGTACTGGAAATTGCATCACAGAGTGGGTTCTCTTCAAAATCATCCTTCAATACCATTTTTAAAAAACACACCGGTCTAACTCCGAGTGAGTACCGTAAAAAATACCAACTCACTGCCAATAAGTACTCTACGGATGACAATGTCCTGGCTTCGAATCATTAAGAGTCACCAAAACAGACCGTACCGATCAGACCAACGCTAATGCCAGTGACTTCTCTGTCAAACAAGCCATCGATTCTGTGAATCGTTAACGATCAGACGTTACTACGTGGATGCTTTTTGTCCCGCACATGAAAACGTAAGGGAGCTTTTACTGTTCCGCCTTGCGTAATACACGTCATCCCCTTGCAACGTTTAACCTCTTTTCTGCTATCCAGATGAATAACAATTGTCATTAACGTCCATGTCTTTAAAACATAGACAAATCCTACAAACTTGAACGTTCAAGTTTATAAATCCGAACGCTTTCATCAAAAGATTGGGAGATAGTCGCAGGCTCGCGAAAGCGAGTGATGCTTGTTTTCAAACATCACTATTACTTCAGATCAATCCTACGAGGATAAATGATGAAACACACAGAAAGACCGCTCTTGAAAAATAGAGCTTTGTTAAAACCGGCGGCGTGCCTGACGTTGGCGTTATCGGCATTAATGGCCACTTCAGCATGGGCGACGAACATAAAGACAACCACAACAATGTTTGGCGATCACTTTACCCAGGATCCTGCTACTTCTTCATATGGAAAGTGGGAAGTTGGCAATCCCACCGGCAGATATCTGACTCATGCCGACCATTGGAATCCATCGTCCAATGGAAGCATGACAATGACCTCAGAAACCGATCCTAATGTAACGCCCTCGTTTACCGTGACTGGTTGGACAGATTTCACTAACGCCGCAGGTGCTTTGGATTTCACTCAATCGGCGTCTATTTACGACGTAGCAAAAGGGGTATGGAGCACGCTTGAAGGTGAAGACGGTAATGCCTTCGTTGATGAGAACGGCCACAATCAGCCCGGGCATACGCACGCACCGGCTGCATTTGCAAGTATTTACAAAGGTTGCCATTGGGGAGAGTGTTCTATTGGAAACGGCGCGCCGTTTCCAATTCTAGTAAGTAATATTGCTACGCTACAATCAACCTGGACTGTGGGGAGCACTGCTGGCACATCTGCAGATACTGGCGTATGGGATGTCGCTTACGATATCTGGTTTGATACCAATGCACGTGGCCTCTTGCCTGGCTCTCCAGAGCAGTTGGCGCAAAAGCCTAGCCCAGTTACTCCACAAGAACTTCAATATGGCCAGCCTGACGGCGCTGAAGTTATGATCTGGATGAACAATAAGGGTTATAACAATACGCCAATCACTCCAGCTGGTATGTTAGCTGGCACCGCTACCTTAAACGTTGGCGACACCATGCGAACATTTGATGTATGGATTGCAAGATTGGGTGCTGCTGATGCATTTCAATGGAATGTAATTTCGTATGTGGCACAAAACAGGGCAAATACCTTCGGCCTCTTTGATGCGAATGTATTCGTTAAGGATGCAAAAACGCGGACTTGTGCAACTGGTGCTTGTATTAGCGATAGCTGGTGGATCACATCTATTCAAGCGGGGTTTGAAATTTGGGCTAGAGGAACTGGTTTAAAAACCACTGACTTCAGTGTTACACCAACATTCGTAGGTACCAATACTGCTGCAGTCAATAGTGGTCGCACTGGTGGAACAGATGGAAAGACTCCACTGGTGAACTGGGTAACACCATTCATGATCAACACCACGGGTTGTGTCGGAGGCACTGCAACGTATTCAATCGTTGAAGCAGGTGATTCCACCAATGCAATGCCAATACAGCCTGCACTTACTGGGCAAATGGTTGAATCGCAACCCGGTTATTACAGTGCATTCATTGGCGTATTAAATCCGCGGCATGGCGATGCAATTGTGACAATGACGGTGACCTGCAACGGCATATCTACTCCCACGGTTATTAATATTTACATCGACCCAAGTGGTATTGTCAAAAACACTAAAGGAGAAGCGATTGCTAACGCAACAATGACTCTGTATCAATTGGTTAGTGGTGTCTATACACCCGTTCCAAACGGCAGCGCCATCATGTCACCATACAATCGCCGCAATCCAGATTTGTCAGGTGACATGGGTACTTTTGGTTGGAATGTTCAACCAGGTACTTATAAAGTTCGTGCTGAAAAATCCGGATGCCATCTGCCTGGCAATCCAAATCAGACCTTTGTTGAAAGTTCTCCCTTGGTAATTGGGCCTGAAGTAACTAATTTAAATCTGGTTTTGGAATGCACTTCAACAGGAGGAAACAATAACACTGGTGTGACAGTACAACTGACAACGAATGGTACTGATTGGGATCATGGATATTGCAGGAATGTTGTTCTTACCAACACCACTTCACAGCCAGTCACTTGGAAAGTGAACTTCGATCTGCCCTTCCCTGGAACTGTTACTCAGGGTTGGAACATCACCGATACTCAATCAGGCAATACGGTCGCTGCCTCGGGCATTGGTTGGAACAATGTAATTCAACCTGGCCAAGTGCTTAAAGATCAAGGTTTCTGTGCCACTAAGTAATTAAATATAATTAAAACGATCGTTCGTATTTTGGCCTCGACATGCAAGTGTCGAGGCCTTTTTTGTCATCATGATTTAAGGAGTATGATTATCACAATGTGATAAATCGTAGTGAGGGGCGTTGTATGTCTGATGAACTTGTTATCCTTGCCGCACGTCGCACGCCGATTGGCGCCTTTCAAGGTGTATTCAATACGGTAACATCCTCACAACTTGGTACGGCTGCTATTCGCGCTGTTGTTGCAGACAGTGGCGTTACAGTAGATCAACTTGATGAAGTAATCATGGGTTGTGTATTAATGGCAGGCCAAGGACAAGCACCTGCAAGACAGGCTTCGCTAGGCGCTGGAATACCGAAATCAGTACCCACCACCACCATCAACAAAATATGTGGCTCGGCAATGAAAGCCGTCATGATGGCTTGTGATCAGCTTCGGGCTGGCAATGCCGAGGTCATTGTTGCAGGTGGCATGGAATCCATGACGAATGCTCCGTATCTTTTGCCGAAAGCGCGCGGTGGTTATCGCATGGGTCACGGCGAAATCATTGATCACATGTTTTATGATGGTTTGCAAAATCCCTATGATGGAAAAATGATGGGATTTTTTGCCGATGCCACTGCTGCCAAGTATGGCTTTACTCGTGAGCAACAAGATGCCTTTGCAATTGAGTCGGTTCGTCGTGCACAACTTGCGGTTGCAAATGGCGCATTCAAGAATGAAATCATCTCTGTAATAGTCAAAACTCGCAAAGGCGAACAAACCATCGATAGTGATCAAACGCCTGACACTTGTGATATCAATAAAATCTCCACACTTAAACCTGCATTCAATAAAGACGGTACTGTCACCGCCGCAAGCTCGTCATCGATTTCAGATGGCGCAAGTGCATTGATGATTACAACTGCGAATTATGCGAAGCAAAATGAATATGCTCCCATTGCACGCATTGTGGCGTATACAAGCCATGCACATGAACCGGAATGGTTTACCACTGCACCCGTTGGCGCGATTAAAAAAGTGCTGGATAAAGCCCAATGGAAAATTAGCGACGTTGATCTATTTGAAATCAACGAAGCCTTTGCTTGTGTGACCATGGCCGCCATGCACGATGTCGGTATTGATCACAACAAAGTGAACATCAATGGTGGTGCCTGCGCACTGGGACATCCCATCGGTGCCGCCGGTGCGCGCATTCTTACTACATTGATTTATGCATTGAAGGCACGTTCGCTTAAACGTGGCATTGCATCGTTGTGTATTGGTGGTGGTGAAGCAACGGCGATAGCAATTGAAATAATTTAAGAGGTTGCAATGCTGCTTATAACAGGGAGGTGAGAAAAAATGCTGTCTCAAAAGGGGCTAAGTCATGAAAGTTTTAAATGTCCATCAACGTACTATTCCACTGCCTATAGCGCAAGTGGCAGTGTTGATCGATTCATTGGCTGCGTCCAATGATCTGCTATGGCCTTATGAGCGTTGGCCACGTATGAAGTTTGATCAACCTTTGAAAGTAGGTGCGACGGGTGGTCATGGTCCCATTCGTTACAACGTCGTAGCCTATACTCCCGGAATTCACATTCGATTTCAATTCACTGGGCCTAGCGGTTTTAATGGCTATCATGAATTCAAAGTGACCTTTTCCGATAGCGTATGCGTTCTGCGGCATACGGTGGAGATGACGGCTAATGGCATTGCATTATTGACGTGGCCGCTGATATATCGACCGCTACACGATGCGTTGATTGAAGATGCTTTGACGAAGGCGCAACAGTCTCTGGGCCAACGCCCAGAATTTCACCGCTGGTCAATATGGGTTAAAGCACTACGATCAGTTTTGTCACGTGGAAGAGATAAATCCAACCTTACAAAAACACAACGCTGATCCATCATCGAATGACGGCTTAATAGGTTGCAATCCTATCAATGTTTGGTTAATGCACTTCTTCATTTCTTATGTTGCTGAACGTACTGATAGACAAGATTAGTAAAGGTTCTCGACTCAGTTTCTGGCAACATCCGTGTTGGATAATGTACCCAAGTGGTTAACACCGCATGGTCGGGATGAATACCCATACCAGACTCAACCTCCGTATAATGTTTGACGGCATTTTGCACCCAATCGATATCACTGCGTTCGATACTGTTTGCATCGAACCAAGGCTCTTCGCCTCGAGCGGCAGCATCATAATCGATCCCCAGAGCCACATGCCGTTGTTTTAAAGCCTTTGCCAGCGGCAAAAGATTTTGCACTGACTCTGGTTTCCAGCTTAGATCAACATGCATATAAGCGAGTTTTTCTCCTGTGATCTGCTGATAAACGTCTACCCAGTTAACGAGCTCATCAATCCAATCACGATCTTTGGTAACAACTTCATCGGTACCGATTTGTGCATTGGGAAAATATTTTTTAACAATAGCGATACCCGGCTTGAGCGCTTCAGCCAGTGTTTGCACAGATTCGTGACAGGCCGTTGGACTTGAATCCTTGTGCCCATAGAAAAATGGTTCGTCCATCGTGACGTATTTTATATCCGCTCCATTGCGGCGAAGTTTGTCC
>JAICKZ010000218.1 GCA_025927665.1 Steroidobacteraceae bacterium
CTTCCATTGAAATCGAAACCAGGTATAAACACCGACCAGAATGAACGTCAGCATTACCGCCTCGCCACCTTGGTTTTTCAGCTCGTCGCCAATTTGTGCGCCCAATACTTCGGAACGACGCAATTCCACACCGGGTGAGACCGCTTGCAATGCATGCGTCACTGATGCGCCGATCGCTTTAATATCGGCATGTTCCTGTGGTGGCAAGCGAACTTGTACATCCGACGCACTACCGAATGTAGATACCTCCACTTTCGCAAAGCCCGCTTTTTCAAGTGCTTCACGAGCTTGTGAAATATTGGCTGCTTGTGGATAGCCAAACTCCATCACCACGCCGCCAGTAAAATCGATTCCCAGATTCAAGCCTCGTGTAAACAGCAAGATCAATGATGCGATGATGGCGACCGTTGACACCGCATACCATCTGCGACGCGTATGCATAAAAGGGAATGTAGTGACTTTATGAAAAAATTCCATGACAGCACTCAACTTGTTATTTAGATATCTCGACGACTAAACGTTTGACTCATCAGCAATCAATATGACAGTAATCAAATGGACAACGATTCAAGACGTTTCTTCCTGCCCCATACGAAGTGCACCAACGCACGACTGCCAACCACAGAAGTAAACAATGACGTCGCAATGCCCAGCGTCATCACGATGGCAAAGCTTTTGATGGTACCTGTACCAAAACCCCACAACACGATACCGGCAATCAATGTCGTTACGTTAGAGTCGGCAATGGTGGCGAACGCTTTCTCAAAGCCTGCGTTGATTGACGACATGGGTGAATTGCCATTGCGTAATTCTTCACGGATACGCTCGTAAATCAAAATGTTTGCATCCACCGCAATACCCAAGTGAAACACGACCGCTGCGATGCCAGGCAATGATAACGATGCTTGCAACATCGACAATAAACCAACCGTCAATACCAAGTTCGACAACAACACCGCATTAGCAACCCAACCAAAGGCGCGATAGTAAATAGCCATGAAAATGAAAGTCAGCACCAAACCAATTTCCATGGCGCGCACGCCCTTGTCGATGTTGTCATTGCCGAGGCTTGGGCCTACGGTGCGCTGCTCCACCATGGTTAAGGGCGCAGCCAATGAACCAGAACGCAACAGCAAGGACAAATCTTTGGCTTCAGTTGCCTGCAAGCCAGTGATCTGAAATTGCGATGAGAACACGCCACGTATGGTGGCAACATTAATGACATTTTCTTCGGTGCAGTCATCGTTAACGCGCGTACCCTTGCACTGCTCACCTTGCGCAAGACGTTTACGTTCGATGTATACCGTGGCCATTGGCTTGCCTACATTCTGCTGAGTGTTTTTCAACATGGCATCACCACCACGTGCATCCAGCTTCACGCTGACCGCGGGTTGACCTTCAGAGACAGTGGAAGTCGCATCGGTTAACTGTTCACCAGAGACCACAACTTCGCGCTTGAGCAATATCGGACCACCATCATCGCGTCGCATATATAACTTGGAACCCAAGGGTATGTGTTTGGTGCGCATGGCTTCATAAGCATTGTTAATTTCATCAACCATGCGAAATTCCAGCGTTGCAGTTGCACCCAAGACACGAATTGCTTGATTAGGATCATCAATGCCAGGCAGTTCAACCACAATACGCTCAGCACCTTGCTTGGCGACCAGCGGTTCAGAAATTCCTAACTGACTGACACGATTACGCAGGGTGAGAATATTTTTTTCTACGGCTGCTTGCTGTCGTTCTTTAAGTGCTTTATCGGTGTAACGCGCAGTCAACGATGATCCATCAGCATTGGTTTGCGTCTCAACCACCAGGCTTCCATCGCTTGGAGTAATCGCACTTGCGGCCTTTTGCAAATCAGTCGCGTCACGTAAATTGACGCGCAGTACACCATTCTCACTCGTCACACTGACATAGTGAATGTTCTTATCACGCAAAATGGTGCGTACATCGCGCTCCAACGTTTCCATTGCCTGATTCACGGCACCCGCAGTATCGACTTCGTACACAAAGTGCACACCACCGCTTAGATCAAGACCCAGACTCATCGGTTTGAATCCCAACTTGCGCAACCACTCTGGCATACGCGATGCCTTGGACAAGGCCACAGTGAAATCACCTGCGGTGGATTCCTGAATGGCAGTGCGTGCTTTGGCACGAGTTTCTTCGCTATTCAAACGCACCACCAATCGATCACCTTCGACATACTGCGCATTGGGCTTGATGTGCTGATCATCGAGTACTTTCAGTACTCGTTGAATCGTTGCATCGTCGATAGGATGACGATCCGAGCGCGATAATTGCAGCGCCGGATCGCGACCATATATGTTTGGCAAAGCGAACAGCGTACCGATAACCAGCACACTGATAACCAACCAATACTTCCAGGTTGCAAATTGATACATGAACCCAACCCCTATTGCGCGTGCGTTTTTCTTAAGCTTAGCTGTTCTTCAAGGTGCCCTTTGGCAACACTTGTGAAATAGTATTACGCTGTACTTTGACTTGTACATTATTGGCGATTTCCACCGTTAGGAAATGCTCGCCTGCTTCCGTCACTTTACCCACAATGCCGCCAGCGGTGGCGACTTCAGCCCCCACTTCAATCGCTGCGACCATTGCGCGAAGTTCTTTGGCGCGCTTATTTTGCGGACGAATCAGCATGAAATAGAACACCACAAAAATCAGCACCAGTGGCAACATGGAAAGCAGTGAACCACCAGAGGTTGCGCCAGGTGCGCCAACGGTTTGCGCGGCAGCGGTCGAAATCAAACTATCCATCAGAAGAATACCTTTGGTTGAATTTGCAAAAAGGACGCGGAGTATACACGAGCGCCCCCCGACAGATTCAACACAGCGAATTCAATTGCCTTGAAGGCGATATCGAAAGGTTGCTATTGGCTGGCGGTTTCTGCTCGTTTGGCATAAAAATCCCTGGCATAGCTTACGAACTGGTTGGTCGCAATGGCCTGGCGTAATTCGCTCATTAATTGCTGGTAATAATAAAGATTGTGAATAGTCGCCAGCCGCGCGCCCAATATTTCATTGCAGCGATCCAGATGCTTTAAATACGCCCTTGAATAATGCGCACAGGTATAACAACCACAGCTTTCATCAATGGGTTTGGTGTCTTTTTCATGCATGGCGTTACGAATTCGCACCACACCTTTGGTCGTAAAATAGTGACCATTACGTGCATTGCGCGTTGGCATCACGCAATCGAACATGTCCACACCACGTCGTACTGCTTCGACGATATCTTCAGGGGTGCCCACACCCATCAAGTAACGAGGCTGTGCTTTCGGTAGATGTGGTTCAAGCTCTTCAAGTACCCGTTCACGTTCGGTTTTGGGTTCACCGACGGCCAAACCCCCAATGGCATAGCCATCAAAGCCAATGTGGGTTAATCCAGCAAGCGATGCTTCGCGAAGGGGTAAATACATGCCGCCTTGTACAATGGCAAACAAAGCATGTGGATTCTCCAAGCGATCAAACTCGGCCCGACTGCGCGCAGCCCAACGTAGTGACAGTTCCATCGACCTACGCGCTTCGGCTTCGCTCGCCGGATAGGGTGTGCATTCATCAAAAATCATCACGATGTCTGAATCCAGCTCACGTTGCACTTGCATGGATCGTTCTGGCGTTAAATTCACCAAATCACCATTGACGGGTGAACGAAACTCCACACCTTGCTCGGTGATTTTGCGCAAGGTCGCAAGACTAAACACTTGAAAACCGCCTGAATCGGTCAAGATAGGTTTGTCCCAATGCATAAATTTATGCAATCCACCGTGAGCACGAATCACTTCCATTCCCGGGCGCAGCATTAAATGAAAAGTATTTCCCAACACGATCTGCGCGCCGATGTTGAGTAACTCTTCTGGAGTCATCGCCTTGACCGTGCCATACGTTCCCACCGGCATAAATGCGGGTGTTTCAACTACACCACGTTGAAAGGTCAAACGTCCACGTCGCGAACGTTCATCGGTGTTTAATAATTCAAATTTCACAAACTCAAATCTCTTAGCGCAACTTAACAACACCATATCTGAAAGCTCAGACAATGAAGATTCAACAACTCTGATGAGTGACAGAATGGTTCGACAAGCTCACCATAAACGGAGAAATCCCCTATATCTTCATATAAGTCTTTCATCTCCCCTAAGCCGTTCGTCCTGAACTCGTCGGAGGACTCAATAAAAATAATCAATATATCTATCATGAACGATGACGCTGGACTACCGCTCAATAAACATCGCATCTCCATAACTGAAAAATCGGTAGCGCTCTGTAACCGCGTGGCGATAAGCCGCCATCATCAAGTCGTAGCCGCCAAAAGCGCATACCAACATCAGCAAGGTAGATTCGGGCAAATGAAAGTTGGTGATCATGGCATCCACTGCTTTGAACTGATAGCCAGGCCGAATAAATAATTGCGTTTCGCCGCTGAATGCTCGCAATTCACCATTCGATGCTTGCGCTACTGATTCCAGACTGCGCACCACCGTCGTTCCTACGGCAATAATTCGTCCATCCATTTCACGGGTTCGCCTGATTGCATCACAGGTTGACTTAGGTACCTGCACCATTTCCTGATGCATCTTATGATCATCCAGATTGTCCACTCGCATCGGTTGAAACGTACCCGCGCCAACATGCAAGGTGACATAGCTGAAATCGACGCCAGCTTTGGCCAACTGATCCAACATGGCTACATCGAAATGTAATCCAGCAGTGGGCGCGGCAACTGCACCTAACTGTTTTGAATAGACAGTCTGGTAACGTTCTGTATCAGCTATGTCCACCTCTCGACTGATATAAGGAGGTAACGGCAAAGCTCCATATTGCTGGAAAAAAGTCAGTGGATCACTGTTCAATTCCAGTTCGAATAAATCATCATGCCGACCAATAAAAGTGGCAAGCACACCGCCTGCCAACTGTATGGGCGCCTCAGTTCGCAATGGCTTGCTCGCATTCACATGAGCAAGAATGCGATGACCGCCGAGCATGCGTTCCAGCATGATTTCCACCTTGCCACCGCTGGGTTTGACTCCAAAAACTCGGGCCGGAATCACTCGCGTATCATTAAAAATCAATAAATCATTAGGTTTCAGTAACTGCGGCAACTCGGCGAACTGTCGGTTAATAAGAGTTTTTGCGTCGCCGTTTACATGCAACAGCCGACTGTCTGAGCGCTTCGCCAGTGGGTGCTGCGCAATCAGCTCGGAGGGAAGATCATAATGGAAATCGCTGCGTTGCATGGGGCGAACGGTAGCAGGCACCGTTCACCATCTCAAATTTATTGCATCAATCAAATTTATCCGTCTTTAGACTCCCTATAAACAAAAAAGGTATTGCGAGATTTATTATCCTCCCTATACTTGCCGCCCTTGCTTGCAGCAATGGTCTGCAAGAATGTCAGCAAAGAAAGATGCCGGCGTGGCGGAACTGGTAGACGCGTTGGACTCAAAATCCAATTTTGGCAACAGAGTGTGGGTTCGATTCCCTCC
>JAICKZ010000256.1 GCA_025927665.1 Steroidobacteraceae bacterium
CCAGGTTTTGCGCAAGGCGCATCGTCGAGGTACCAACGGCTGTGGCGCGGACATGTTCCAACGAACGTTCTGTTTCGGCACTGAGGGCGCGAAGAACCTTGCGCGCCACCAACACTGCGTCTTTGGTTTCAACAACGACGTGATCATGCAAACCCACAGTGGCCACCAATCGACTGGTCGAATGCAGATAGTTACCGCTTGAATCATCTGTAATCACATCACCGATACATACGTTTTTATCCGTATCAGCAGGAATGGCATCATGCAAGGCCGACCACGAACCCACGTCATTCCAACCGGCATCCAATGGCACAACCACCGCATGCGTGGTTTTTTCCATCACTGCATAGTCAATAGAATTGCTGGGACACGCAGTAAATTCTTCAACTGCAAGCCGCGTGAAATCCAGATCGTGCTTGGCATGGGTAAAGGCTGCAACACAGGCATCATGAATATTGGCAGCATGCGTACGTAGTTCATCTTGCAAAGCCCTTGCACTGAACATGAACATACCGCTATTCCAATAGTACTGACCGCTGGCAATGTATTCGGCAGCCTTGGTGGCATTGGGCTTTTCCACAAATTGCGCCACTGGATAGTCAGGACCCTTGCCCTCGCCACGTTTGATGTAGCCATAACCTGTTTCAGGTTTATTTGGCACGATACCAAAGGTAACCAGCTTGCCTGCTTGCGCGGCCTTTAAGCCAACTTGTATTGCAGTTTGAAATGCCTTCACATTCAAGATCACATGATCTGCCGGCAGCACTAACAACACGGGATCTTCATTACCTGCCGTGGTTGCCAATGCACTGAGTGCAGCAATGGCAATGGCAGGAGCCGTGTTACGACCAATAGGTTCGAGAATAATCGCACGGGATTTCACTTTAACCTGGCGCAATTGTTCCGCCACCAGAAAACGATGTTGCTCATTGCAAACCACGATGGGCGTTGCAACCTCTTCAACGCCATCAAGACGCAACAAGGTTTCCTGCAACATCGTGCCCTGTCCTACCAAGGGCAATAACTGTTTAGGGTAGAGTTCACGTGACAGTGGCCAGAGGCGAGTGCCTGAACCACCAGAAAGTACCACTGGAATTAGCATGCATTATCCCTTCTATAAATAACACCGCATCTACACTAACACTAAAGCGAAAGCGCTGATGTTGCCTTTATCATTTCAAAACTGTTAAACAGGAAGCTTTAACGGCGCCTACATGAATGTATACACGGCGTTTTTGAAAAAATAAAGGCAATCGCAACGCTTGTATTGACGTGTCACTTTGAGAGTAACAAGTTTATAAGCAAGTATGGTTCGCTCTACAAAACCACAAAGCCACTATAACTTCAATCGACCTGTTGCTTCCAAATATTCAATAACCTTGGTAACACAATCATCCACATGCAACACCGCTGTATCAAGCACAATTTCCGGCGTCTCAGGAACTTCATACGGTGAATTGATACCGGTAAAATTTGCTATCTGTCCCTGTCGTGCACGGACATATAGTCCCTTGGGGTCACGGCTTTCGCATACTTCAATGGGAGTGCTGACATAGATTTCGATAAATTCGCCAGGCTCTACCAATTCACGAACGATTTTTCTATCACTACGAAACGGTGAAATGAAGGCCGTCAGCACCAGCAATCCTGCATCGACCAATAAACGTGTCACTTCACCAATCCGGCGAATGTTTTCTACACGCTCTGAATCCGAAAAACCTAGATCACGATTCAAGCCATGGCGCACATTGTCGCCATCCAGCAAGTAACTGTGATAACCACGACGGAACAATTCTGCTTCAACGGCATTGGCGATCGTCGATTTTCCAGCGCCCGACAAACCGGTAAACCAGAGAATACAAGGCAGCTGACTTTTTTGATTTGCACGTTGTTGCCGTGTGACTTGCAAGCGCTCAGCGTATACATTGCCCTGCACTTCGACCGTTTTAACTGCAGTGCTCCGACGAATCATACCCGCGCCTGCAGTGCCATTATTCATACGATCAACAATGATGAAGCTGCCAGTTTCGCGACATACATCGTAAACGTCGTAAGCAACTTCTTGATTCAACGAAATGCTGCATACTGCAATCTCGTTGAGTTTTAATTCTTCAGCACCATGTCGCGACAGATCATTAACATCCACGCGATATTCAATGCGTTTCACCGTACCGCGCACATAGTGCGTGCCAATCTTAAATTCGTATTGCTTACCCGGTAGTAAGGGTTGATCTGCCATCCAGATTACATGTGCATCGAATTCGCGACCAACCGTCGGTGCTCGATCTGGATGTGCGAGGATATCACCGCGAACGATGTCGATTTCATCATTCAACGTGAGGGTGATCGCCATCGGTGAGAATGCACTGCTGAGCTTGCCATCGTAACTGACGATTTCTTTGACGGTACTAATGCGACGTGATGGCAGCGCCATGATCGGATCGCCGACACGTACATGACCTGCGACCAAAGTGCCTGCGTAACCACGAAAATCTGCATTTGGACGATTCACGTACTGCACTGGATAACGCAGATCTTCGCTGCGATTATCACTGACATCGACACTGTCGAGAATTTCAAGTAGCGCATCACCTTCATACCAAGGCATTTTTTCTGATGGTTTGACGACATTATCACCATACAGTGCCGATACCGGCACTACGCGTACATCCTGTACGCCCAAGGTGCGCAAGAAGTGTCGACACTCAGCGGCAATGTTTTGATAAATCTTTTGATCGTAATTCACCAAGTCCATTTTATTAATCGCCACGATGACATGACGAATTCCCAACAACGAAACAATAAAACTATGACGACGTGTTTGTATTTGTACGCCGCGTGCGGCATCAACCAGAATCACTGCAAGATCAGCAGTGGACGCGCCGGTTGCCATGTTGCGCGTGTACTGCTCATGCCCTGGAGTATCAGCGATAATAAATTTACGACGTTCGGTATCGAAGTACCGATACGCGACATCAATGGTAATTCCTTGTTCACGCTCTGCCTGCAGACCATCCACCAGCAATGCTAAATCAACTGCTTCGCCTTGTGTTCCCCAACGTTGGCTGTCCGCCTTCACTGCGGCCATATGATCTTCTAAAATCTTTTGTGAATCATGCAGCAAGCGACCAATCAAAGAACTCTTGCCATCATCCACACTGCCGCAAGTAATAAATCGCAACAGGCTTTTCTTTTCCTGCCGATTGATAAACTGACGAACCGTTCCCACATTGACTGAACTTGCAGACATCAGAAATAACCTTCGCGTTTTTTCTTTTCCATAGAACCCGACTGATCGTGGTCGATGGCACGGCCTTGACGTTCAGAGGTTCTACTTTCCAGCATCTCACCAATGATTTGTTCCAAGCTGTTGGCATTGGACTGCATGGCGCCCGTTAATGGATAACAACCCAAGGTGCGGAAACGCACGGTTTCCATTTCGGGCTTTTCACCCGCATTGAGTGGATAACGATCATCATCAATCATGATGATCATGTTATCGCGCTTAACAACGGGGCGTGGCTTGGCAAAATACAATGGCACAATCGGAATATGCTCTTTATGGATGTACATCCAAATATCAAGTTCGGTCCAATTGGATAACGGGAATACGCGAATGCTTTCGCCTTTGTTGATATGACTGTTATATACATTCCACAACTCAGGACGTTGATTGCGCGGATCCCAACGATGATTGGCGTCGCGGAATGAAAATACGCGTTCCTTGGCGCGCGACTTTTCTTCATCACGACGTGCACCACCGAATGCTGCGTCAAACTTGTATTTGTTCAGCGCCTGTTTCAGCGCTTCGGTCTTCATGATATCCGTGTACTTACTGCTGCCATGTGTGAAGGGCGTGACACCATTTTTCACGCCTTCTTCATTAATGTGTTCGATAAAATTCAAACCCAACGTCTTCATGCGTTCATCACGAAACTCGATCATTTCACGAAATTTCCAGGTGGTATTGACGTGCAATAAAGGAAACGGTGGCTTGGCCGGATAAAATGCCTTCAACGCCAAATGCAAGAGCACGGATGAATCTTTGCCAATGGAATACAGCATCACCGGATTTTCGAACTCAGCCACGACCTCGCGCATAATGAATATGCTTTCGGCCTCAAGTTCTTCGAGTTGGGTCAAATGACTTTTGGAAATGATCGACATAGTGGTCACAATACGGTTATAGACTTGAATTGTGCCGTCCGCCGCGTCACCTAACCCAATCAAATGGCTATAAAGAAAGATAACGGGGTAATGTAAGCCTAAAAAAACCCGATTCAAAACGTAACGAGAACAGTAGTTTTGAATTGGCTTTAAGTTGATCCTTGTAGTCCCTGTCCTATGCCATTTATCGACGCCAACAGCGTCGCCAGCAGTTCGCGATCACGCCGTCCTGTTGCACGCCAACGCGCCAGCAAGTCCACCTGCATTAGATGCAAAGGATCAAGATAAGGATTTC
>JAICKZ010000295.1 GCA_025927665.1 Steroidobacteraceae bacterium
GAATTACCGCAACTCTTTGAAACAATCTGCGAGCGATTGATGATTTCTTATGGGTTAGACATCGTTACGCTGATGCTGGGCGATGCTGATCATGAAATCCGTCACTTGTTATTGGCGGCTCATTTATCCGCCGAGCATTTTCCCAAAGTGATCTTCGTTGATAATGCTGCAGGCTTGACATTGCATTTCCAAGCGAGCAAAAAGCCATGGCTTGGAGCGTATTCACCGGTACAGCATCGCAGTTTATTTGGCACTATCAATACTTTAAAGAGCGTTGCATTAATTCCTTTGCGGCAGAAAGACAAACTACTTGGCACCATCAATTTTGGCAGCAACGATCCATTGCGATTTACGCAGGCATTGGCCACGGATTTTTTTGCGCATTTGGGCATGATTGCATCGGTCGCCATTGAGAACGCCACTAATCGTATGCGCTTGGTACAAAGTGGACTGACGGATTTCCTAACCGGCTGGCACAATCGACGTTATCTACACGAACGAATGAAAGAAGAAATCTCGCGTGCTTATCGGAATAATACTGGCATTGCCTGTGTACTATTGGATCTAGATCATTTTAAAACCATTAACGATCAACACGGCCATCTTGCTGGTGATGTCGCATTGCGTGAAGCGGCGTTGCGCATTAATCAACAGATTCGCGGTGGTGATGCGGCGGCGCGATATGGCGGCGATGAGTTTGTGGTGCTGGTGCCAGCAGTCTCCGAGGAGCAAGCGGTCACATTGGCGGAGCGCATGCGGCAAGCGGTATGCGCTACCCCTTTAAAATTATCTGCCGACACGCATCATCAACTCACCGTATCGGTGGGTGTTGCATTGATGAAAATGGATGGCCGGGTAATCGATCTGAAGTCCACGGCAGAACAACTGCTGGCTGAAGCGGATGCTGCCTTATATCGCGCCAAGCAACATGGCCGTAATCGTGTGGACGTAAGTATTTGCCAGTCATAACGTACTTATATCAAGCCGAAGAGTCGCGTTCCAGGCAGTTTGTGTTGCAAGCAGTTCAATACTCGTTGCCGAATGATACAAATATTTCTCCATGCCGTTACAACTATAATGTGCATTGATTTATCAGCACCGGCATTGCGAAATTCACTAATTGCGTCGTGCAAACATCAATGATAAAAATACGGGCACGCCAATTAATGCCGTAAGCGCACCGACCGGCAGTTGTCGCGGCGCAAACAAGGTGCGAGCTGCAGTATCGGCAAGCGTTAACAAACTACCGCCCGCCAATACCGCCGCAGGTACCACACGTCGATGATCCGCTCCTACTAACAAACGCACCAAGTGCGGCGTCATCAAGCCAATAAATCCAATAGTGCCTGCATTAGTGACAACCGTTGCGGTCAATATCGCACTGATTATAAAAAGACCAATGCGTAGTTGTTTGACATTCAGCCCCAATGCCTGCGCTTGAATTTCACCGCGCGTAAGCAAATTAAGATGTCGAGCCAGCAGCCAGCTGCAAAATGAACTGGTTATCAACAATACCCACAATGGTAAGGGCGATTGCGTGCCCACTTCACCCATTAACCAGAACAACATGCTGCGTAACTTGGATTCATCACCCAATGCCAACAGCAGGGTGACAGCCGCATTGGTTCCTGCCGCTACAATCACCCCCGTTAATAATAAACGGGTCGGCGACCAACTCCCTTCAGCGTGCGACAATGCAAATACCAATAACGTGGCAGTGAAGGCACCTGCAATCGAGAAGCATTGAATGCCTATGGTTCCCAGACCAAGTAGCATGGCAATCAGTGCCGCCATTGCTGCACCTCCCGAGGTGCCAATAATAAAAGGATCGGCCAGTGGATTGCGTAGCAGCGCCTGCATGTACACGCCTGCAAGTGCCAGCAAACCGCCAAGTGCGAAGGCATTCAGTGCGCGTGGCAAACGCAGATTAAACAAGATGGCTTGATGCATGGAATCGACGTCTCGACTACCCAACATTGCAGTGAACACGTCGTGCGGCGTTAATGTCACACTGCCCATGGACAACGCGAACAGCCCACTCATTAAAGCGCCAATGACAAGTAATATCAGCGTGATTGTCGGTAAGGTGCGCGAAATGGTGGTAGCGGTGTGGTACATATTTGTGCAAGCCTACGCAAAGTAGTGCCAACTGCAAAATGTTTTGCAATAAATGCGTTCACCTGCTGCAGCGATCCTTATATATAGCAATTGCGACTACGTGCGTGCCTATGAAACAATCGCCCAACTATGAGTGACTTTATCGACGCACAAGGCTTTCGCGCCAATGTCGGAATCATCCTTACTCGCGATGATCGGCAAGTGTTTGTCGGTGGACGATCGGGTGGTCGCGGTTGGCAATTTCCACAAGGCGGTATCAGCGCTGGAGAAAAACCGGAAGAAGCATTATTTCGCGAATTGCATGAAGAAATTGGTCTCACTTCTGATGATGTAGAGATTCTTGCCACGACCAGCAGTTGGTTACGTTACCGATTGCCAGCTCAATATCAGCGTGCAGATCGTGAAGTGAAAGGACAGAAACAACGTTGGTTTATGTTGCGATTGATTGGCAGTGAAGATCGTTTCAACTTTGTCACCACTAATCAACCCGAGTTTGATCGCTGGCGTTGGATTGATTACTGGACACCGGTACGTGAAGTTATTTATTTCAAACGCGCGGTATATGCGCGCGCATTGGAAGAGTTAGGCCGCAAAGCATTTAGTGATGGAGCGCCGCCTTTACCCGATTGGTGGCAAGAAGAAAAAAATCTGCGCACCTTGGTGCGACGTCGTGAAAGACGCGAGCTAACTGGCGTGTAGTAGATAAGTCTGTAGAGTTGTCATGGATGATAATTAAAATGGCTTTACTACCACCAGTATCACGATTGCAAGCAATAGAATACTTGGGACTTCATTGAACCAGCGATACCAGCGCTGAGAGTGATCGTTACTGTCTGTTGAAAACCGCCTGAGTAATCGGTAACACCATAGATGATAACCGACTAATAACGCGACCAACGTCAGTTTGGCATGCAACCATGACTGTTGCAGATAAGCGGTATTTGCAATCAGCATGGAGATGCCGAACAATGCGGTGAGTACAGCTCCAATAGTCATTATCGCAAACAGGCGGCGTTCCATAATTTTGAATCGCTCTAAACTGATGACATCGGTGGCAGTTGCGTGATAGACGAATAATCGCGGCAAATAAAACAAACCTGCGAACCACGTCACAACGAATACGAGATGGAATGCCTTGAGCCAGAGGTAATTCGCAGTGAGTATGGGCATGATCAGTTTCCACAGGTTAAGGTACGGTGGTTAAGTTAACTATTGCAATGATGACTGTTAGTTGATTCGAGATACGTCGGCAAACGCTTTATGGATTGCAAATCATATTGAGTCATAACCGCTTCACGCAATTATTCAAGGCAAGTTGTAACATCATTTAAATGCATTGGTAAACATTAAAAAATAATATGACAAAGTTTTCTCCACTGCATACGGGACAATTCGTTATCAAACCGCGAGTGCGTAGACGCAAGCGGGCCGCAACAGCATTGGTGACAGTGGCGGTGTTATTGGTTCCCTATATGACCTTTGAAGTGGGTCGTTACTTGGCAGGTTACAGCGTTGTAGATAGCGCACGAGCGCGAGCTGCTGAGTGGCAACGTATTCACACCTTAAGCGCTGCGAACGAAGA
>JAICKZ010000229.1 GCA_025927665.1 Steroidobacteraceae bacterium
TCATCGGAAGCAAGCAGCTCTCGTATCTCAGTTGTACCTTTTGACAAAGCAGCCAGTAACAACACGCGATTGGAAATACTTTTTGAGCCCGGAAGTTTTACCGAGCCTTGTGCGCGATGCAGAGCGGGAAGATCAAGAAATTCCATAGTTAAACAAATACTCAATAGTTTTCAGAGATCAATGTGCATCGACAATTGATGTCACATTAATTATTACTACATCATTAATTATTGTCATGTCACTAGTTATCACTACGTCGTTCCCGCGAAGGCGGGAATCCAGTAATTTAAGTAGATTCGTTCCTCCTGAGCTTGTCGAAAGATTCGGTAAAACCAATATGAATGGTTCCCCTATCGATAGAGCAGGGCTCACCATGAGCGGTAATTAAACTAGATTCCCGCCTTCGCGGGAATGACATCACAGAGCATAGAGCTGCCGCATTGATAACCATATAACTATTCGCCCAGCAATTACCTATTCTAATGCCAACCTCAACGCCATTAACATTCGGGCATTTTCTTGCTCGGTACCAATGGTGATACGAACATGCGTTGGCAATTCATAGCCACTCACGGGACGAACGATGACACCTTGGCGCAACAACGCTTCGTTCACTTCAGCAGCGGGATGTTTGCAATCAACCAGCACAAAATTACACGCCGAAGGATAAACACACACATTCAAGGCTTTCAACCCTTCAAGCACCTGTCGCATGCCTTTGGCATTCAGTTCTGCCGTGCGCCGTAAATGTTCATGATCATCAAGTGCAGCCAGCGCAGCAACCAATGCCAATGAGTTAACATTGAATGGCTGACGAACACGATTCAACACACTCGCAACTTCAACACTCGACAAAGCATAGCCAACACGCAAGCCGGCAAGACCATACGCTTTAGAAAAAGTGCGCGTCACAACGAGATTGGGAAATTCATCAATCCACTTGCTTGCATCCATCGCTAAATCATTCAATGCATATTGAATGTACGCCTCATCCACTACAACCAACGTCGTTGATGGCAAAGATGAAATGAAGTGCTTAAGTGCATTGGTATCCACCCAAGTGCCGGTTGGATTATTGGGATTGGCCACAAACACCAAACGTGTCTTGTCATTCACCAGTTTTCCCATAGCATCGAGATCATGACCAAGCGCCATAGCATGAGACTCTGGAAATGCAGTGGCGATACGTGCCGTAGCACCCGTTGCCTGAACCACAATCGGATAAATGGCAAAACAATATTGCGAGTAAACTGCTTCTACTTCTGTGGTCAGGAAAGCCTCAGCCAGCAACACCAATAGATCATTTGATCCGTTACCCAAGGTTATTCGTTCTGCTGAAACCGCATGATGTTTTGCTAGCGCCTGTTTCAGTTCAAACCCACTGCCATCAGGATATAAACCCAACTCATCAATGGACTTTGCAATTGCAGCACGCGCTTTTGTTCCTGGTCCCAATGGATTTTCATTGGAGGCAAGTTTGATACTGTCGCGAATGCCATATTCACGTTCTAATTCAGACAACGGTTTGCCAGGCACGTAAGGTGCGAGCTTGCGAACGGATGGGGCTGCGAGATCAAGTGCATTAGTCATATACTGATCACACGTATCACAATACTGCTGTTGGATACGAGCCTAGTACTTTGAACAACGAAGTATGTTTCTTCAATTGCTCCAGTGCTGATTTTAATGGCTCCGCTTCCGCATGACCTTCAACATCAATGAAGAAAACATAGTCCCATTTCTTACGCCGTGATGGACGCGACTCAATGCGTGTCATGCTGATGGCATTACGAGCGAGCGGCTCCAACAACCGATGCAATGCGCCGGGTGACTGCGTATCACCTGCCGAGACCATCAAAGTAGTTTTGTCACCGCCACTAGGTGCGAACAACTTTCGCCCAATCACCAAAAAGCGTGTGGTGTTATCAGGACTGTCTTCAATTTCCGGCACGATAATTTGCAAGCCATAAATTTCCGCCGCCATTTCCCCTGCTATCGCTGCGGTACCTTCTTCATCACGCGCACGTCGTGCTGCTTCGGCATTACTGTTGACCGGAATCAATTCAGCCTCTGGCAAGTGCTGCTGCAGCCACATACGACATTGCGCCAATGATTGCGGATGTGTACAGATGCGCTTGATATGCTCAAGGCCTCGCATACGTCCCATCAAATTTTGATGTATGCGCAACTCGATTTCACCACAGATATGTAAAGGTGTATTCAGAAACATGTCGATGGAAAATTCGACCACGCCACCCGTGGAGTTTTCGATAGGCACCACACCAAAATCAGCATGCCCAGCTTGCACTTCGTAAAATACTTCTGGAATAGTGGGCAGTGACATACCTCGAACCGAGTGACCAAAGTGCTTATATACAGCTTGTTGTGTGAAAGTACCTTCGGGTCCAAGAAAAGCAATTTTTAGCGGCTCTTGCTGCGCTAGACATGCTGACATGACTTCACGAAACAAACGCGCGACTTCTTCATCACGCAATGGGCCGGGATTATTATCCAATACACGGCGCAGCACTTGCGCTTCGCGATCAGGTCGATAGAAATCCGCGGTGCTCGGAGCTTCGGATTTTTTCGACAGACCCACGCTCTGAGCAACCTTTGCACGCTCACTTAATAGCTTCAATAGTTGATCATCAATAGAATCGATTTGTGCTCGGATTTTACTGAGCTCGGGCGTAACAATCTTGTCGGCAGTTTGATTGCTAACTTTCTTACCCGATGTTTTTTTCTTGCTTGCCACGAATGTTCACCATTTCATATCACTCTTCACCCTAAGTCAGCTTCTTCAGTCCGCTCACGCTAGGCTTAATGTCCATCAGTGCGTTCGCCTTCAGCTTAATCACTTTTCGTCCGTTCACCTAGGCCTAATCTTTCTTCATCCGCTCGCCTTGAGCCTGTCGAAGGGTTCTTACGGTAATTCAAAATGGTTCGACAAGCTCACCATGAACGGGACATTAACTAATAGCAAAGTATTAAAAACACCAGCTACAACACTCTCACCGACAACACCCCGGCTGTCGCTTTCAACTGCTCAACCACCGTCGATGGAATATGACTGCCATCCACATCGATCAATGTATAAGCAAGATCGCCACGTGATTTGTTCAACAAATCTGCGATGTTTAATTTGGCACTGGCCAATTTCGATGATATCTGTCCAACCATGTTCGGCACATTTTCATTGGCAATCGCCATACGTACCGAATTTTGCGCGCGCGGCAACACGGCTTCGGGAAAGTTCACCGCGTTGCGTACGTTGCCATTCTCAAGAAAATCCTTAAGTGTGTCGGCCACCATGATGGCGCAGTTTTCTTCCGCTTCGTTGGTAGAGGCGCCGAGATGCGGTAGTGAAATAATCTTCGCATGATCCTTCACAGCGTTGGTGGGAAAGTCGCAGATATACGCGCTGGCATGATCTGCATTCAGTGAAGCAATCATCGCCGCTTCATCGACAATACCTGCACGTGAGAAATTTAATATCACGCCACCTTTGCGTAATAACTTCAAGCGCGTAGCGTTCACCAGATGTTTAGTAGCATCAAGCAATGGCACGTGAACGGTAATCATGTCACAACGACTGAACAAATCATCCAGTGATAAGGCTTGTTCAACACCAGAAGATAATTGCCAGGCACGTTGCACGGTAATCGCTGGATCAAACCCAAGCACTTTCATTCCCAACCCATGTGCAGCGTTAGCTACTTCAACACCAATAGCACCCAGTCCCACTACACCAAGTGTGCGTCCCGGTAATTCATAGCCGACAAATTTCTTTTTGCCTTTTTCTACGGCTTCTTCAAGCGTGTGATCATCGCCTTGCAAGCCACGCGTGTACGCCCATGCCTGACAAATATTACGCGCCGCGAGAAACATACCTGCAATCACCAATTCTTTTACCGCGTTGGCATTGGCACCAGGTGCATTGAATACGGGCACACCACGCTTGGATAATTTAGGCACAGGAATATTGTTGGTGCCCGCACCTGCACGACCGATGGCCAGCACACTCGCTGGAATGTCCATGCTATGCATATCGGCGGAGCGCAACATAATGGCATCAGGCTGACCGATATCAGATGCGACTTCAAAGCGATCGCGTGGCAAACGTTCCAAGCCACGTGTGGAAATATTATTCAATGTCAAAATTTTGTATGGCATCGTATTCAATTTACTTCTCAAGTATCGTAAACATCAAAGTCAAGTAACAGCAATCATAGTGCCACTTTGTCATTCCGGTGAAAACGGGAATCCAGTTGAGCATTTTCTTACTGGATGCTCGCCTTCGCGAGCATGACTCATGCGCACATACAAGCAGATTATCTAAATCTGCATGCGCTATCACTCACCCATTCTTCTTCTCAAAATCTTTCATGTATCCCACCAGTACTTCCACGCCTTCAATCGACATGGCGTTATAAATACTGGCGCGCATACCGCCCACCGAACGATGGCCTTTCAGTTGCAGCATGTTCAATTCCTTTGCGCCTTTAAGAAAAGCTTCATCCAATGCTTCATTCTTCAATTTGAAAGGCACATTCATCAATGAACGATCTTCACGTGCAACCGGGCTGCTATAGAAAGTAGTGTTATCAAGATAGTCATAAATCAATCCGGCTTTCTTGCGGTTGTGCGCTTCAATTGCTTTAAGGCCGCCCTGCTTTTTCAACCATTGAAACACCAACCCTGCAATGTAGATTGCGTAGGTGGGTGGAGTGTTGAACATGGAATCATTGTCCGCCTGTTGTTTGTAATCAAATGCAGATGGCGTGATGGGCAAAGCCTGACCAATCAAATCATCGCGCACGATCGTCACGGTCAAACCGGAAGGGCCCATGTTTTTCTGCGCGCCCGCATAGATCAAACCATACTTTGAAACATCAATTGGCCGCGAGAGTATGTCAGAAGACATATCAGCGACGAGCGGCACCTCTCCCACATTGGGTGCAGAGTGATATTGCACACCGCCAATGGTTTCATTACTGCAAATGTGCACATATGCCGCATTGGGATCAAGCTTCCAAGTGTCGGATTTTGGAATACTGGTAAACCCAGTGGCTTCGGAGGTGGCGGCCACATTAACGGTGCAATACTTCTTGGCTTCTTTAATGGACTTCTTCGACCACTCACCTGTATTGATGTAATCAGCGAAAGGCTCAACCAAAAAATATGATCAGCGCCGGTAACGATATTGTATGTTTAAGTACAATAAACGCTGCCCGCACCAATCAATATAAA
>JAICKZ010000128.1 GCA_025927665.1 Steroidobacteraceae bacterium
CGTTTGCACGCAAAATCACCAGAGCCGGTGCAGTCAGGTATTTCGCCCAAAGTTCGCGGTAAGTTAATTCATCATGTGTTGCAAGAAATATGGAATAACTTGAAAGATGCAAATGGATTGCGGACTGCGTTGGAATCTGAGGCGACATTACGCGCCAAGATACATTTGATTACGAGTAAACATGCGCGGTCTTTATTGGTAACCAACTCTTTGCATCAACAATGCTTGCTACAGATTGAAGTTCATGTTGCGGTAGATGTCATCATGGCATTGCTGAATGAAGAAAGCAGGCGAGAATTTTTTTCTGTGATTCGCAATGAAGTCAGTGAATTGTTTACGATCAATTCAGTTCAAATTCGCATTCAGCCAGATCGACTGGATCAACTCCAAGATGGATCGCAGCTGTTGATTGACTACAAAACAGGTGAAGGCAATAAAGCAAGCGACTGGCTGGATATCAATCAACCTGGACGACCACGTAGCCCTCAATTGCCATTGTACGCACTGGCACATTCAGAGTATTTATGCGGAATTGCTTATGCTGTCATTGCTCCAGGTACAACAGAATTTCGTGGCATTGCCAATCGTGATGGTATTGCCAGTAATATCAAAAACTATGATAAGCGCAGACCAAATTACAAAATTGCAAAGGTAGATAGCTGGTCACAGCTACTTGTGCATTGGCGTGAAGTGATGAGTGCGCTTGCCAATCAGTTCACCCATGGTATTGCCACTGTCGATCCGCTGCCTAATGAATGTCAGTACTGCACATTAACAGCGCTGTGTCGAATTAAAGAGCAGATTGCAACCGGGGTGGATGCAGATGAAGAGGGCGGTGATGAGTAATATCACCGCATCCGCTGTTGATGCACATGTACGTGAACGGGCTTTGTTACCGACACACTCGCTCATTGTGCAAGCGCCAGCAGGCTCTGGAAAAACTGAATTACTAACGCAACGCTTCTTGCGTTTACTCGTCACCGTTAAAAAGCCTGAATATATTCTTGCCATTACTTTCACGCGCAAAGCAGCCAGCGAAATGAGCAACCGCATTTTGCAGGCATTGCGCAATGCAAGTGAATTGCCACGTCCAGAAAAACCACATCAAGCGCAGACTTGGGACTTGGCAAATGCCGTATTACAAGCGGACAAGCAGCATCATTGGCAATTGTTACTCAATCCTTCACGTTTGCAGATTCAGACCATTGATGCATTGAATGCCAGTTTGGCAAGACGGCTACCTATTCTTTCTGGTACCGGTGCGGTGTTTGAAATTGCGACGGACACGAAGATAATTTATCAAACTGCAGCAGAGCAGTTACTTGAGCAGCTGGGAGAGGGCAACGAAGTATCTGCACAGCTTGAAGTGGTGTTGTTACATCTCGCCAATCGAGTTCCTTCCTTGATTAATATGTTGAGAGATCTATTGGCGCGTCGCGATCACTGGCTACCGCTGATTAAACAACATGAAGGCGATTCGCTAAGAGCCAGTATTGAAAGCACACTATGTGCCGCCATCCAGCATCACTTACAAGTGCTGACAAAAGCGATTCCAGTGGAATTGCACAACGAGCTTGTGGAATTAGTTGCCTATGCGGCGCGCAATCGGCTTGATAATAATCCCAAGGTAGAACAACAACTAATGTTAGAAGTGTGCAGCACGCTTACCAACTTGCCGGGCACTCATCATGATGACTTACTTGCATGGCGTGGGATGGTTGGAATTTGCTGCACACAAGAGGGATTTTTTTATTCATCATTAAGCAAGACTCAAGGGTTTCCAACAGATAACAAGCAGGCCAAGGAGCGCATGCTTGCTTTGCTCAATGTATTTCGCGACATCAGTGGACTTGATGAACTTTTTTTCGGCGTCAACTCGTTGCCGTCAGCGCGTTACAGCACATCACAATGGCGGGTGCTTGCTGCGCTGTTAAAAGTATTGCCACAAGCGGTGGCGCATTTACAACTTGAATTTCAACAGCGCGGACAAATTGATTTTGTGGAACTCGCGTTGCGTGCTCAAACTGCACTGGGTACAGATGACAATCCTACTGATCTGGCGTTGGTCATGGACATGCGCCTACAGCATATTTTGGTTGATGAGTTTCAAGATACATCCTTCACGCAAATGAAACTGTTGCAACTACTAACGGCAGGATGGACAGCGGATGACGGTCGAACATTGTTCTGTGTTGGTGATCCCATGCAATCCATTTATCGTTTTCGGCAAGCTGAAGTGGGATTATTTTTGAATATGCAATCACAAGGATTGTCCAATGTCATGATGGAATCATTACAACTTCAGACCAATTTTCGGTCGAGTCGTCCCGTCGTTGATTGGGTTAATCGCCAGTTTCCACACGTATTACCAGCACATAACGACAGTGAAGTAGGTGCGGTCATGTATAGCGCAAGTCGCGCGCATCCTGATGCATCAACAAATGGTGGTGTCACTATTCATGCGGCAATTGAGCGTAATGCACAACAGGAAGCGAAAGATGTCGCCACTCTTGTCAAACAATCGCTGCTAGATGCAAATAAACGTATTGCCATTCTCGTCAGCGGTCGCCCTCACGTTAACGCTATTGCCAGTACTTTAGTTGCTGAAGGTGTTGCTTTTAATGCAGTTGAAATTGAACGACTCAAAGATCGTCCGCTGATTCAAGACTTGCTATCACTCACACGCGTCTTATTGCATCTCGGCGATCGAACAGCATGGTTGGCAATTCTGCGTGCCCCTTGGTGCGGATTAACTTTGCACAATTTATATGAACTTGTTGGCGATGACGGACAGAGTACGGTGTGGTCGTTACTCAATGATGTACAGCATCGACAAAAACTTGATGACGATGCCAATATACGATTGACGCGATTTATGACGGTGATGCAGGCCGCATTGAATGAACGTGGCAGATTTAGCTTGCGAGATTGGGTGCAGCGTTGCTGGATAGCACTTGCGGGTCCTGCAGTGCTAAATAACGTAAACGATATACACGATGCCAATGCCTATTTTTCGCGATTAGATGAAATAGAAATAGCTGGAGATCTATCTGATATTACACAGTTGGAAGATCAGCTCAACGATCTTTATGCCACGCCTATGACTCACAATGCACGTGTAGAGATCATGACCATTCACAAGTCCAAGGGATTGGAGTTCGACATCGTGATCATTCCTTCCATGCATCGCACTTCACAAAAAGATACACCACAGTTATTACGTTGGGCGCAATTGACTGGTTTGTCTGCTGAAGGTTTGGTGCTATCACCGCCTCAAGCACGAGGCGACGAAGGCGACGTAGTTTATGAATGGTTGAAAAATTTGGAACAACGTCGCGCCGGTCTTGAACGTGGCCGTCTCTTATATGTGGCTGCCACCCGTGCCAAATTCGAGTTGCATTTATTTGGTAGCGTAAAGTTGGAAAAAGATGGCGAAAAATTAAAAACACCAGCGAAGGGTACATTATTGAATTTATTGTGGCATGCAGTGAGAGAAGACTTTGAAAAGTGTATCAACGAAAAAAAGAATGTTGTCGATGCAAATTGGATCACCCGTACCGCTTTGCGTCGCTTGCCTTTGAACTGGCGATCACCAGCGATTGCTGCCGCAGTAGACGAAAGCACTGCCATACATATCGTCAACGAGTTGGCAGTGCCGATTGAGTTCGATTGGGTCAATGAAACCAGCCGGCATATTGGCACCGTGACGCACGCAGAGCTGGAATACTTACTGAACCTTTCGCCCACGCAGAAAATACAATGGAATGCAGAAGCTCGCCGTTCCATTATTTTGTTATTGTTGGCAGAGCAGGGCGTTCCAGAATCTTTGCGCGATCAAGCCTGCGAACGCGTCATCAAGGCGATCAAAAACATTTTGCATGATGAGCGTGGTCGCTGGGTTGTCGACATAGATAGTGTTCATACCGAGACAGACAACGAGTTGGCGTTATCTGGTGTAATAGATGGTGTAGTCGTCAATGGTGTCATTGACCGTACCTTTGTGGATACAAAAGGAATACGCTGGATTATTGATTTTAAAACCAGCATCCATGAAGGTGGCAATGTGGAAGCTTTTCTACAAAGTGAAGCGCTGCGTTATCAATACCAGATGCGGCGCTACGCTACGTTAATGCGTAACTTGAAGCCCGACCTGCCAATAAAAACGGCGTTATACTTTCCACTTTTGGGTGAATGGCGAGAGTTGAAATGAAATACTTGCATACTATGGTTCGAGTCAGTGATTTGGATGCATCGCTAAAATTTTACTGCGATGGTTTGGGATTGAAACAGATAAAACGCGTGGATCATGAAAAGGGCCGATTCACATTAGTGTTTCTCGCTGCGCCGGGTGATGAGGACGCACAGATTGAACTTACTTACAATTGGGATTCTGAAATATATTCGGGTGGTCGTAACTTCGGCCATGTTGCGTATGAGGTCGATAATATTTATGAGCTATGTCAACGCTTGATTGATCAAGGTACTACGATATTGCGTCCACCGCGCGATGGGCATATGGCATTTGTGCGCTCGCCTAATCAAATATCTATTGAGCTACTACAAAAGGGTGAACCGTTATCTCCTCAAGAACCTTGGTTATCGATGCCCAATACCGGAAGTTGGTAAGAAGGTAGTCGTAATCATGCACAACAAATTTCGTGTCAAAGAAGGCGATAAAATTAAACTCAAGCAATGGGCCACCAAGGTCAAGGCATTATATGAATCAAAAGATCATTATCACGAGTTGTTGCAAAAACAAGTTGAGGACATGAGTGAACTGCAAAACAAACTGTATGCAGACAATCGCTATGCCTTGTTATTGGTTTTTCAGGCGATGGACGCGGCAGGCAAGGATGGCGTCATCAAGCATGTGATGTCAGGTGTCAATCCACAAGGATGTCAAGTATTTAGTTTTAAACATCCCAGTGCTGAAGAATTAGATCATGACTTTTTATGGCGTACAACACGTTCACTTCCCGAACGTGGCCGCATTGGTATTTTTAATCGCTCATATTATGAAGAAGTATTGATTGTGCGGGTGCATCCTGAGTTGTTACAGGCTCAAGGATTGCTGAACGATTTGCATGATCTTGACGATGTCTGGCAACAACGTTATCGCTCCATCAACGGACTGGAATCCCATCTGCATCGCAATGGCACTCGTACCATCAAATTTTTCTTGCATTTATCGCAGGCAGAGCAACGTAAACGCTTCTTGAGCCGAATTGAACGTGCGGAAAAAAACTGGAAGTTTAGTCTCGATGACATTCATGAGCGCGGCTACTGGAAGCAATACATGCATGCCTATGAAGCTTGCTTACCTGCAACCAGCACCGATGACTGTCCCTGGTATGTGATACCCGCTGACGATAAGGAAAATGCTCGTTTGATCATCGCCGACATTATTGTCGATACATTGCGTAAGTTGGATTTGCAGTACCCGGTTCTGGACGCAAAACGAAAAAAAGACCTAGGTGCCGCCAAGCGAATGTTGCTAGCAGAAGACAAGAGTTGAAGTAGCTGCATTTTCGAATAATGGTTGAAAATCCGCAGAAAACGACGCAAAAACTCGATTTTGCGCTTTCAGTAACTTTATTGACAATCAATACCAAAGGTCGAATTTCAGTGCCATTGTCAAGAATTAATTGAAAACTACAAAAATCTGTATATAGTCCGGCACTTTCTAGTTTGGCACCGGGTCATAGCTCGGTATATCTTCAGTATTTTTGCAGGATTACGCCCGTGGAAAGAGATGACGGAAATTTCGATATCGATGACGAATTCGTTGTCGCCAGTGAAGAAGAACCAGATTACGACCGTCTGATGGAGCGTGCTGACCGTCGTGCTCGCGCCGTGAATCCGGCAACCATAAAAAAGGGCCGAGCCGCATGGAGCAAACTGGAAGATGTATTGGCAGAAAAACGTCTGCAGAAACAACTTCTAGATTTTGATGAGGAAACTTAAACGCCCCTTGTCGCACATCACTTAACATCAAGCGATCAGCAACAGAAACGGGGCCATCAAAGCCCCATTTTTTTTGGTGAAAGCCTTGCAGCGTTACAAAGCACTGCATAACAACAGATTTCATGAATACCTTGGTTTCTTCAATGAATCATTCAAATAGTAGTACTGCATCCACCTTCACGAAGGCGGTGGTGTTGAAATTTGGCGGAACGAGCGTCTCAACTGCGGCTAACTGGAAAAATATTGCCGAGATTGTCAAAGCTCGCATCGCAGAAGGACTGCATCCGGTTGTTGTGCACTCAGCAATTTCAAAAATGACGGATGCGCTTGAGAAGTTACTCTCCGATGCGTTGCATGGCTCATGGCAATCCGCGTTGGAAGCGATCATCAATCGACATCGACAATTGGCCGTTGAGCTGGGCGTCAAACTGGATGTTGAGCTTGAAGAGCAATTCAATCGCCTGACGCAGATTGCTTCAGGTATCGGTTTGGTCGGTGAAGTAAGCGAACGCTTACGCGCACGTGTAATGGCTCAAGGTGAATTAATGGCCACGCGCTTAGGTGCGGCTTATCTTATATCGCAAGGCTTGAATGTAAAATGGATCGATGCGCGAACCGTGTTGAAAGCTGAGACACGCAAGAATGTCAGCACACGTGCCAGTTATCTTTCTGCAACTTGTAATTTTGAGCCGGATGCCGCATTGCAATCGCAATGGTTGCAACAGTCACATGTACACATCACACAAGGATTTATAGCCAGCGATGAGGCAGGTGATACGGTATTGCTGGGGCGCGGTGGTTCAGATACTTCAGGTAGTTATTTCGCTGCAAAGCTACTGGCTTGTCGGCTGGAAATCTGGACCGATGTTCCTGGCATGTTCAGTGCCAATCCACGCTCAGTACCAACTGCACGCTTGTTACGTGCACTGGAATACGATGAAGCGCAGGAAATCGCCAGTGCTGGTGCAAAAGTTTTACATCCACGTTGCATCATGCCTGCGAAACAATATGGCATTCCGCTTTATGTATATGCAACACAAACTCCAGCGCTTGAAGGCACCGTCATTACTGCACATGGTGGCAATGGTGATGCACATGTTAAAGCCGTGACAGTTAAAAAAGGGATCACGCTCATATCAATGGACACCATGGGGATGTGGCATTCAGTTGGTTTTTTGGCCGATGCCTTTCAAGTATTCAAAAACCATGGTTTATCGGTAGATTTGGTGTCCACCTCGGAAACCAATGTCACCGTTTCTCTCGATCCCGCTGCCAACACTTTGAATCAAACTGCATTGAATGCATTGGTCGATGATCTTGTTCAACTGTGTCGTGTTGAGGTGTTCGGCCCCTGTGCGGCAGTAAGCCTGGTTGGTAAAAGCATTCGTGGCATTTTGCACAAGCTGGGCAATGCGCTGGAATTATTTGCGGAACAAAAAATTTACCTAGTCACTCAGGCAGCCAATGATTTGAATCTGACCTTTGTGGTTGATGAAGAGCAGGGTGACCGCTTAGTTGCGCGCCTGCATGAAATCACCATTCACGACAATCCTAATGCACATATTTTAGGACCCACTTGGGAACAGCTGTACAACCCAACCACGACTACCGCCAATGCTTCGGCATGGTGGCATCGTAAGCGCAGCGCATTGCTTAAATTGGCTACCCAATATGAATCTACATTTGTGTATGACCGTGAGACATTGTTGCGTCAAGTCACTGCGATGCAACAGTTAGAGAGTGTTGATCAAGTATTTTATGCCATGAAAGCGAATTGGCATGCCGATATCTTGAAGCTATTCGTCAACAACGGCGTGGGTATTGAATGCGTATCACATGGCGAGCTCGATTATGTGTTTACGATCATACCTAACATTGATCGTAAAAAAGTATTGTTCACACCCAATTTTGCACCACGCGCGGAATATGAATATGCATTGACACAACGTGTGCGGATTACGGTAGATAATTTATATGTGTTGCAAGCTTGGCCAGAAGTATTCAAAAATCATGAAGTACTATTGCGTGTGGACACAGGTTATGGCCGGGGACATCACAGTCACGTACGAACTGCAGGCGCGCACTCAAAATTTGGTATTCCACTGTCCGATTTTGATGAACTGCAGCAGTTGATTACAAAGCATCAGATTAAAGTAATCGGTTTACAAGCGCATACCGGCAGCGGTGTGTTCAATGTCGATAACTGGGTGGAAGTTGCAAATACATTGGCATCGCTTGCCAGCCGCTTTGAAGATGTCAAAATCCTCGACATCGGCGGTGGCTTGGGCGTGCCTGAAAAATCTCATCAAGCTGCGTTTGATATTGTTGCACTTAAACTCAAGTTGGCTCAATTCAAGCAGCAACATCCGCAATATCAATTGTGGATGGAGCCAGGTCGTTATTTGGTGGCGGAGGCCGGGGTACTCATTTCAAAAGTGACCCAATGCAAGGGTAAGGGTGAAGTGCAGTACGTGGGCATTTCTACCGGTATGAACTCATTAATTCGTCCTGCGTTGTATGGCGCTCATCATGAGATCGTAAACCTGACGCGCTTGAATGAAGCTGCAACGCAGACAGTTAATGTGGTAGGGCCTATATGTGAGTCAGGGGATCAACTTGGCATGGATCGGCTGTTACCTCCAACAGCCGAAGGAGACATATTACTGATTGGTATTGCCGGTGCATATGGGCGTTCGATGAGCTCACATTACAATTTGCGTGACCCCGCAGCGGAGGTTATGTTGGAGTGAAGGCTGATTTATCGAAGTTTGCGGCGTGTAATCCAAGTCTTGCACCTTAAGTCTGCCGCGAAGTGGCCGATGTGAGCTTAGAGCCTATCTCAAGCCGAGGGTCATATGACTCTTCACAATCAAACATCTGCACGACGAA
>JAICKZ010000140.1 GCA_025927665.1 Steroidobacteraceae bacterium
CGTCCGCTCGTCGAGACATGGCTTCACGTTTGCAAGTGGCAAGTGATCACCGCTTTGATTCAACGTAGTGCGAATTACCACAGCCACTTCTTCTTCAATGGGTGGATAACCCATTTGTACTTTCAACAAGAAGCGATCGAGTTGGGCTTCTGGCAATGGATAAGTGCCTTCAGTTTCAAGCGGATTCTGCGTCGCAAGTACCATGAACGGCTTGGGCAATACATGCGTCTTACCTTCCAGTGTTACTTGGCACTCTTGCATTACTTCAAGTAAAGCGCTTTGTGTTTTTGCAGGCGCGCGATTGATTTCATCAGCCAGTAACAGATGCGTAAACACGGGACCTTGTACGATGCGCGTTTCACGTGTGGTTGGGTCCAATACTGCATGGCCGGTGATATCAGAGGGCATCATGTCAGGCGTAAATTGAATACGCGTCTGGCTTAGTGACAGCGCTTGCGCGAGAGCCCGTACCAACAACGTTTTACCCAAACCTGGTACGCCTTCGATTAACACATGACCGGAAGCAATCATGCTGATGATAATTTGTTCCACCACCGCCGTTTGACCGACCACAGCCTGACCAATAGTGGTTTTAAGTCTTGTCAACAACTCGGCAGCCCGGTTGATGATGGTAGGTTCAACTTGCATGTGATCTCCTGGAATGATCGTTCAAGTGTTTGTTATTCAGTATTCGACGCGCATGTTCTAATGTCGCAATGGCATGGCGCAATTCCACCGGTCGACTGAGTGTTCTCTGGTGCATTGAAGTATTCAAATCATCGCCATTCAAGCCAGTCGCGAAGGCAAGCGCCGCAATCCGATCCTGCGCACCTAAACGATCATAGTGTGGAATATGACGCCGTGCCGCTTCAACTAAAGCACGCACCGTTGCCGCGTGTAGATCCTGACCACCGCCGAAACGCATGATAAAGCGACCGGTTCCAATGATTTGTTCTGCAAGTGAACGTCGAGTGCCATTCTGTATTCTTGCCATCGGACCAAAGCGTGTTCCATTACGCCACAGCGCCGCAGTAACCAATAGTAATGTGAGTGTCACTACAGGTGCGCCATATATCCAGATTAATTTAAGTAATGACGTACCTTTTTCATCCATCAAAAAATAAATTGCATCACCCCGATGTAATTGCGTGGCGGCAACAAACAACAGACCATGATCCGCCTTCAGCAGTTGACGATTTTGAAAGGGCATGCCGTTGAAAAGCGATAAGCGTCCTTTGCCAATTACCACACTCACCATTTGAAAACCATGCGAATCACGCAAACCCCATGCAATTGGATGAGCGCTGGTGATGAAGCGCTCCCAATCATAATTGCAAAGCCGGTACGTGCTGCGCTTTATATTTTCTTCTAATTCAGAACTCACTAAATTCAAATTATTGCAAGCGTCACCATGTTGATCTAGGTGATGATCTTCAACTACTTTATTTTTGTCCTGTTGATCCGTTTCTTTATCACTGCCGTCTTCATCATCACTGTCGTGTGAATATTTTGATTGCACATTGTGATATTCAAGCCCTGCCCATTCTTTCAAGCTGGCGTCTTCAATAACTAATGTTTCATCCGCTACCAATCGACCTCCATCACGAACCCATTGCTGCAATTGTTCGCGACGCTTGGCAATCACATCCCAGTTCCAATAACCAAGCACAATCACCGCATTCGTTGGCGGCAAATCGCCCAGCAAGTGTTTCCATTCACTATGTGCACCGAGTGCATCCGATAAATGTTGCACGCTATAAAATGGATTGGTTACCGCTTCACCACTCAGCGGTTTGGGTATGGTTTGTTCCGCCCAATACGTGCTGTTCATGATCCATACGGCGAATAACACCAGCGCGACGACAACGAGGAGTTTGATAATTAATCCACGATCGACCTGCGTGTTCATTGTGTAACATCCGTGTTTAATTGAGCGACTGGATTCAATGCCGCTGCAAACCGTTCACACAATTCTTGAACTTCACGACTATCCGGTAATTGCGCACCATAAATCGCGTATTGCCAGACACGCAATGCAAGTGAAACATACTCTGTCTGCGAAGATTGCAAATGAGTACGCGTTAACTCCAAACACTGCGCCTCGGTGCTGGAATCTTTAATGGGCACCGCATGGACGTGCACCAGTCGTGACAGCAAACCACGATACAACAAAGCCAGTGCGGCGCGTTGCTGGTTTTGCTCCCATAACTGCCAAGCTGCAGCACCAACATCGTCTGGCAAATTTTCTGGACGAATGTCCATATCACGTACGTGCTTCGGCAAATCAATGGAGGAAATCTTTTGCGTTGCTTGATAATTGCGAATGACACGCAATAGAAAAATAACCACCAATGCAACCAACACGGTGATTACCGTCCACAATAGCAAGCGACTGGTATGTGCCAGCCATACAAATAAATTGCGGATCCAACGCAACCAGTTAGGGATTTTCGTGGCTTTTGCCGCGTCATTTTTCTTATCATCAACCCAATGCAGGGAATTGATTTTCTGTTCGTCGATGAGATTGGGATCTACTTTCAATACTTTAACAGCTTGCTTGATTTCGTCTTCACTCGGACGCGATGCAATGTTTTGCGCGTGCGACGACAATATTGACGTGATCAGCAATATGCCGAACAATTTTAACAAGCTACGCAGCGAAGGCACGGCGAAACTCCTGTTCAATATCCCAAGCCTCAAGTTGCACACGACGATTTAAATACATGGCAAATCCAGCTGCCACATAGAATGGCTCAAGAAATCCAATCACCATCGCATAAATGCCTGTCCCGGCCCATTGCAACGTTGCGTTACTTTTGAATAACTCTCCAATACTGACATGTTCTTGCACAGGCATGAACCACCACCATAACCCGGTCAAGGCAAGGTACAAACCTAATTCAGCATAACCAAATGCGGAGGTCATCAATAAAGCGCTGCGCGTGCTGCTAGCGCGAATTAATTTCAATCGTTTGCGCAATTTCCACACTGACGTACATTCGAGTTGAAACACCGGTTGCGTCAATGAACGCCATGGTGATAATCGACGTTGTGTTAATGTCCAGACGAGCTGTTGCCACCAAACTTGTTTTCTTGCCTGCCATAAATCGCGAATGCTGGTCGATTGACCAAATGCGGCGCGAGACAATACAAATAGAATCGTGCGATCCAACCAAGGCTTGGCGCACCATAACAACAAAGTTGGCAACCATGATGCAAACGCAAATGTCGTGCAACTGAGTAACGTGATCGGAATGAGCACCATTAGATAACAACGATATAGTGAAGGCGCCGCGCTTTGACACAGGCGAACACCAAGGTCAGACGCTTGCATCGCACTGCCCGCTCGTAAACGAATGGCGAATGCGTCAACTTTCATATGAGCGGGCATGTGAATGCCCACGACCTTGTAATGTAAGGTATGCAATGACCGCCGCCCAACAGACACCAGCGACGCTGTACTTCATGGACAAGGGCATCCATCGGGCCGATGACCAGAATGCTTCGATCGCAGCGGCAATAATCAACATCGCGATGACACCGTAGACAATGACTATTGATTCACGCGAAGCTTGTACCAATGCCTGAGTTCGCGACTGATTTTTGGGGGACAGCAACGCATGTCCAATATGCAAACCCGCTGCACCAGAAAGGATAATCGCCGTTAATTCGAACGCTGAATGCGTAACTATGAAGCTATAAAACGTGCGCGATAATCCCAAGTGCGTTAGATAACCAGCAATGGCACCACCAAACACACCATTGAATGCCAGAAAAAATAAACTGCCTACACCAGCAAATAGCCCACTTGCAAAACATTGAAATGAAATCCCAATATTGTTTTTAATATAAAAACCAAACATTGCCCAATCACCATCTGCGGCACGTACACGACCAATGGTTTCAGCCGAGTCAGAATACATGTGCGAAAAATTCGCAGCTTGATCAGCGCTAACTACCGACAATATCAATTCAGGTTTGAAGTACACCAATAAACCCATGATTAATGTCGGCAACACCAATACTAAAGTTGCAACCCACACGTAAGTCGAATGTGCGCGCACTGCACAAGGAAAATCAACGGTAAATAATTGGATAAGCCGCTGCACACCTAATTCATGCTGTTGATAAATAACTTGATGTGCATTGGCAGTGAGTTGTTGAAGGCGATCAATTTGATATGCAGGATAAGCACGTTCATGTGCCATGGCCAACTGTTCACAAGCGCGACGATATAATTGTGACAATCGATTACCTGGCAGTGAAGCACGTTTGCTTCGTGAACCGCGTAATCTATTGAGCAATTCCTCCAGTTCCAACCATTCTGCTTCATGCAGTTGTTCAAATTGCAGTGGAGTCATCCACGTCTTCCGAGCAACCATTGAGCTACGCCCAACACCTTCCTGGTTACGATGGGATCAGGAGATGATATGCAACCGGCAACAGGCGCCGCGATGGCCGCTAACTCGTCCTGTCGTTCAGCGGTGAGTTTGACAACGCGTGCCGCGAACGCCATCAACGCTGCTTGGTCTTCAGGCTTTAACAAAAATGCAGGCGCAACAGGTTCGATATCTAATGGTCTGGGTTTAGTCGCAATTTTTTGTTCATATACCACCAGCGTGGCAGCAGCAATATCGCCCAGACGTTTAAAGTCACGGCGAATCAACATACTGACAATACCAAAGCCAAACATGGCGGGCATAAAATCCGCGGTACGCAACAAATTTCGAATGAGTGAAGCGGCAGGTGTAATCGGTAAGCCATTATCCATTACGGTTTTCAATCCAAACGTGCGTTTTCCCGGTGTTGCACCCCAGCGTGTTAATTCAAATGCAACCGGATAAAACCATTCCATGCCAAAGAACAGTACTAGCACAATTCCCGTACCCACACCTTTCATTGTTGGAAGCAATACGGCGCTGGCGACGCCACCGATCATAAAACGAATGAAAAGATCAAGCATATAAGCATAACAACGCACCGTAATACCTGCGGGACGTAGTTCGATCATAATGCCTTCTGGCGTTTCGCTGGTTATTGCAGCGTCAAGAACCTTCCGTGTCATTACGAAGCCTCAGAATAAGTTACTTGAGGTTTGTTTCAAGCTTTGACAACAATAGTGTCCGCAATGTAGTCATGAATGCAACGACGTTGTTCACCGAAAATGAACAGACTATCTATCAACCCGTAGAAGCGTCCCACAAAAGGAATCAATGACAAAACATAAGAACCTAATAAATTTCGCAAAAAGAAAATCCTTGCGAGAGAAGCGCGCGAGCCGTCGCTGCTGATCACTTTGATACCGACCAGTTTTTTTCCGATTGATTGACCATTCTTACTGACAAAATAAGCGTTCAATCCTAATAACAACAATGTTCCTAAGAACATCATAAACAAAGTGGTTCCAGTCAATGAGCTGAATAGCGCTCCATACACGCTAATTGGGTTGTTGGGATTGGCGGATTTTCCAACTTTCGCAAAAACCGAGAAGCCACCGCTAAGCAGCATGGGTAGATAAGTCGCGGTTAATATGATTGTTCCATCTAACATTGCAGATCCAAATCGTGCGCCTCTTCCAGCAAGGTGACCGGTATTGGAATCATCTGCTCCCTCTTCGAGCTTGGCCTGTGGTGCGGCATAACGATTGGGTTGATCGGATGGTGTGTTCATTATTATCTCCCCGAATTTTGTGGTTATGGATCATGTGATTATTATTGCACCGATCATAGTCGGCAACGATGCGCAGGCCAATACCGTTGGATGGAAATCTAGAACTGGTTCAGCAAATGACCGAATTATGTGGAACTTACATGCGCAAAAGCATGCATAGATAGACAATCTATTTACAAAATAAAACAAGCATCACCGTATACAGTGATGCTTGTGTTTGGGTTTCCTTCAGTTCCAATCCTGAGCGATTACCCTTGGATCAGAGCGCTTGATCGTCCGATTCACCAGTACGAATACGCAGCACTCGTTCCAGATTGGTGATGAAGATCTTGCCGTCACCGACCTTGCCGGTTTTCGCTGCATTGATAATCGCTTCGACGACCTGATCTACCAATGAATCCTTCACCGCAACTTCAATGCGAGTCTTGGGTACGAAGTCGACCACATACTCGGCTCCACGATAGAGCTCGGTATGGCCGCGCTGACGGCCGAAGCCTTTGACTTCTGTTACGGTCATGCCCGAGACGCCTATTTCTGAAAGCGCGGCGCGCACGTCGTCTAACTTGAAGGGTTTTATGATTGCACTAATAAGTTTCATTCCCCGTGGCTCCTGTCTCGAACTAAAAAATGAGCTAAGTATTCGTTGATCAAGTACCAAATTTACGACGGCAGTTTCGCAAGTCTTGATCTGACATGCGAAGCCACTCTTAAATAAATTGGTAGCCTTCGGGCTTAATCAGCGCTTACCTAGAGAAAAGTTATTAACCCGCCAACGCAGCCCGATCGACGTCAATTTGAGTCATCAATCTATGCCGCATTAGCTCTGTAATAGCCATGCAGATTTCATGCCGAAATTGTTCACGCATAGTTACATGGATTCCACCTGCACTCTGAGAACATTCGACTTATATGCTGCACTTCATTAGAGCGCATATTTAATCCTTTGCTCATCACTAGTGCAACTTATTCATCTCTCGAAGAGATGTTCAATCCATTCAGCCACTGCATCAAACGATTAACGTCCATCAATCCCGATTGCCGCGCAATTTCTCGTCCGTGTTGAAACACAATCAATGTAGGAATACTGCGTATCCCCAGGCGCGATGCAATTTGCGATTCATCATCGGAATTCAACTTACCAAACCGCCACTGTGGTTCAAGGCGTTTAGCGGCTTCCGCAAAGTGTGGCGCCATCGCCAAGCAAGGTCCACACCATGGCGCCCAAATATCGACAATTAACGGTACATCACTGCGTTCGATATGCTTGTCAAAGTTGGCCGATGTGAGTGTAAAAGGATGTCCGGCAAACAATGGGTTGTGACATTGCGGACATTGTGGCCCCTGTTGCAATCGATCAGCGGGAATGCGTACCACGGCGTTACAATCGCCGCATACGATGTGAGTGGATTCGTTGTGCTGTTCTGAAGCGGGTGTGCTCATAATAATCTCCGGTTGTATGGCAGTTATGGGCATCCGCACAAAAATTCCAAGTGTTCACTCATATCAATTGTGAATTTGATGATGCCTACTCCATAATAGTGTCAGGAGACTATGCTCCCATGGAACGAGACGGTTAATTACCTATGACAACGCTTAAACAACAATTGGTACAGAAACTCGAAGCTATTTCCGGAATTGAACACCGACCATGGCCCGATCGTACTGATGGCTTTTCGGCGGTTCGTTACCGTGACAAAGAACTGGCTCATTTTCATAATGACCATGAACTTGATCTTAAATTAACAAAGTCTCTGATTAAACAAGAAGGCCTTAAACACTATTGCGACTCCAAGATACATCCAAAGCGATCTGTCAATTCACCGTGGATCGAATTGCGCTTCACGAAGTCTAGTGATGTTGATGAGATCGTTCGGTTGGTCAAAATAGCAGTGAGCAAGATGTAATATGAAAACGATTAATTCATCCGAGTTGTCCACTACCTATGTGCGCTTGCGTGCTAATGCCACAGCCGAATTATTGCCGGTTGATGCATCGTTCTGGGAACGCATTTCGTCCGGCGCTTTGGGTTCGTTTCATAACGAATACATGGTTTCGTGCTATTCGTTCACTTCTGATTGGCCAATGTGGGAGATGCATCCTCATGGTGATGAGATAGTATGTTTGTTATCCGGCGAAGTGACATTCATGATGGATGACGGTAACGAGATCAAAGTAGTTCCTTTGACTGAAAGTACTTCGTATATATTAGTGCCAAAGGATGTATGGCATACCGCAAAGACGAACACCGCCTGTCGAATATTGCTTATTACCGCTGGCGAAGGAACGCAGCATCGGAATGCTTAGCTAGCAGCGGCGCACTTTAAACAACTGGGAAATCAGCACCTGTCAATTCTATTGATATGCTCCACAAGCGTTCTGCGGCAATATCATCAAGCACTTGAGGCGATGGAGTGACAGATTCACAATGCATATAGTAAGCATTGGTCACCGACGCGACATCCAGTGACTCAGCTAAATCAATCAACATCTACGCCTATTGCATCGCTGAATACGGCCGAATCGATGATTCACGAATACACTTTATTCCGAATCTTAAACAAACCATCATTTTCAGGAGTCCAACATGCCCTATGTCAATATCAAAATCACCAGAGAAAGCGTGACACCCGAAC
>JAICKZ010000063.1 GCA_025927665.1 Steroidobacteraceae bacterium
AACACACCTTTCAATGTAAAGTTTTTACCGCGCGGCAATCTTAAAGCAGTGGATGAATACATTACGGACCAAACCGCCGCGGTCATTGTGGAACCTGTACAAGGTTTGGCTGGCGCCCATGATTTGCCGCAAGAGTATTTGCAAGCCATTCGTCATCGTTGTTCAGAGAATGGTTCGATATTGATATTCGATGAAGTGCAGTGTGGCGTGGGCCGTACTGGTTATCCGTTTGCGGCGAATATGTACGGTATTACGCCCGACATTATTACGACTGCAAAAGCGTTGGGTGCGGGCTTTCCAGTATCCGCAATGTTAATGGCAAATCATGTGGCCAGCAGCATTAAAGTCGATGATCTCGGAACGACTTTTGGTGGTGGTCCGATGGCATGTGCATTGATTGAAGCCGTACTCGACATCATCGAGTCAGAAGAGTTGCTCAAAAATGTGCGTGATCGTTCTGCACAAATTCGTCGTCAATGTGTCGTGGGTCCCGTGACTGCCGTGCAAGGCGCTGGTTTGTTGTTGGGCTTGCGTACTTCACGTCCAGCAAAAGAAATTCAAACCGATTTGTTGAAGCGCAATATTTTGGTTGGCACCAGTGCCGATCCCAATGTAATTCGTATCCTTGCGCCATTTACTTTGGGTGCCGAACATGTAGATCAATTGCGTGACGCGTTGATCGCGATTGGAAATTGATTCGTACGTATTTTTTATAGTTGTAGTTGAGTTTGATTTTCTTAAATCCATTCGTGTTGAACTTGTCGAAGCATTCTTTCCATTCTTAATCTGTTTGAGAATACAGAACTCTTCGATAGGCTCTGGGCGAATGGAGAAAACGGAAAGCAGATTAATACAGTTGAAAATTTATCATCATGAAACGTTTTTTAGACCTTGCTGATTTTGAACGCGCTGAAGTCAAAGACTTATTGGGTCTTGCTGCACGTTTGCAAAATAATCCCGACCCACATGCACTCGCCGGTAAAGTATTGGGCTTGTTATTCATGAATCCTTCGTTGCGCACGCTTGCTTCGTTTCAAAGCGGCATGATGCGACTGGGTGGTTCCGTGTTTGTCATTACACCAGGTCAAGGTACGTGGCAGTTGGAAACACGCAGTGGCGCAGTGATGAATGGCGCAGCGGCCGAACATATTAAAGAAGCGGTGCCGGTGATGGCGTCGTACTGCGATGCATTGGGCGTACGTATGTTCGCCGAAGGCCGTAACTTGCAAGCCGATATCAATGAAACGCAATTCAAGATGATGGCGGACTTGTGTGAAAAACCACTGATCAATCTTGAAAGCGCAGTGAATCATCCCTGTCAAGCTCTTGCAGATTGGTACACCATGGATGAAATGAATGTCCCAGAGCGCGGCAAATTTGTATTGTCATGGGTAAATCATCCGCGTGCCTTACCATTGGCCGTGCCATCAGCAACTGTACATATGGCTGCAATGCGTGGCATGGATGTAGTGGTGCTAAGACCCGATGGCTATGCATTGCCTGATGCCATCATGGATAAGGCGCGTGCTGCAGCCAAAGCATCCGGTGGTCAAGTCACCGAAACCACTGATCGCACCGAAGCATTGAAAGGTGCGCAAGTCATCTATGCAAAAGAATGGGGTTCGCCGCAACACTATGGCGATATCGAGGCAGAGTCACGCATGCGTGAGTACTTGAATGATTGGTGCGTAAAAGATAGTTGGTTTAAGAACACCGCTGAGGATTGTCGTTTGATGCATTGTTTGCCGGTACGTCGCAATGTGGCCGTCGACGATGAAGTGCTTGATAGTTCACGCAGTGTCGTGATTCAAGAGGCTTTCAATCGTATGGTGGTGCAGATGGCGGTGTTGTACCGCTTGTTGCGCAGTGCGTCGTGATTGAGTTATTTGATTTGTAGTCACACTTAAATAGGTATCTCATGAAGAAATATATGTTCGCTGTTTTATCTTTAGCATCGGTTTCAAGCTTCGCAGGAAACTTTACTCCTGCCGCAGTTCCTACAAGAATTGATGTTGTTCAAGCAGGTACTGCTGGGTTTATGGTGTACGGCGATTTCGGAAATATATTAGGTTGTACAGTAGCTAATCAAATTTATGTCAAAGCAAGTCACCCACAATACAATCAACTTTATTCAACCGCCTTGGCGGCCATGATGGCCGGTAAAAAAATATATGTCTATGCTGGTGCGTGTGAACCAGTAGGTTGGTATTCAGTTGCGTCTGTAACTTACAACGTACTTAATGAGTCGGGTTCGCTTTCTATAGGAATTTAGCCGCCTCTGAACTTGGCGTTAAATAGTTGATACGTCATTCCCGCGTAGGCGGGAATCCAGTTAAAAGTTTTTCGATATAGAATTTGTAATCATGAGTAACCGATCTGATCCGCTCGTCACCGTTCGCGCACTTAAAAGTGCTGCGCCGTATATTCGCATTTACAAGGGCAAGGTATTTGTTCTTAAAGCAAGTGGTGGTGTGTTCGGCAGTCCCGATGCTACGCGTGCGTTGATGGAACAAGTGGCCATCCTGCATCAAGTGGGAATTCGTGTTGTCATTGTGCATGGTGGTGGCGAACAACTCACTGGCATTCAACAATCCATGGGAATTGAAACGCGCATGGTGGCCGGTCGTCGTGTAACCGATGCCAAGTCCATTGAAGTCACCAGCATGGTGCTGAATGGATTGGTCAACACACAAATTCTCGGCATTTGTCGCGAACTTAGCATTAATGCAGTAGGCGTCAGTGGTGTCGATGCGGGTTTGATTCGTGCACACAAACGTCCACCCGTCGTGGTCGAAGGCCAGACCGTTGATTATGGATTTGTGGGCGATATTGATTTAGTAGATTCGAAAGTGCTTCAGCAATTACTGGATGATGGCTTGATGCCAGTCGTGAGTCCAGTGTCATGCGATGACAAAGGAGTATTGCTTAATATCAATGCTGACACCGTCGCTGCTGCCATTGGCGGCGCGTTGAAAGCAGAAAAGTTGTTATTGGTCACTGGCGCACCCGGCATTCTCGAATCGCTGGAAGATCCACGTTCATTGGTTTCCTATACCGATCTGGCCGGCTTGAAACGCTTGAAAGATCAAGGCAGTTTAAAAGATGGCATGTTACCCAAAGCCAAAGCGATTGAAGATGCCATTCGCGGCGGTGTGCGTCGCGTGCATTGTATTTCGTATAAGACACAAGATAGTGTGTTGGCTGAAGTGTTCACCAACGAAGGTACGGGTACTTTAATTGTTGAAGACATCAAAGGATTGAGTGCGGCGGAGCAGGGTAATTGATTTATCGTTTTCCAATGCTTGTAGGCTGGGTCATGACCCAGCTTCAGAGTATCAAGAGCTGGGTTTCAACCCAGTCTATGCAGACCGGTAAGATATATGTCACGACTTTGGGATAAAGGCGCACCGCTCGATTCACGCGTGTTGCAATACACGGCAGGCGATGATCACGCGCTTGATAATCGTTTAGTTGCATACGATGTGCGCGCTTCTATCGCTCATGCAGAAATGCTTAATGCACAAGGTTTGCTTGCCAGTGAAGATCTGAAAATGATTTGCGATGGTCTGGTTGCAATTGGCGAAGCACATGAACGTGGTGAATGGCAAATCACACTTGAGCATGAAGATGGTCAGACTGCACTTGAAACTTTGCTGACACAGCGCATTGGTCAAGCCGGCGCGCGTGTGCACTTAGGGCGCTCACGTAACGATCAAGTGCTCACTGCCATTCGCTTGTACTTACGTGATGCGACAGATGAACTTAGCAATGCGGTGTTAAAAGTTGCCGATGCGCTCGATGATCTTGGTCATCGTGAAGTCGATACCGCTTTACCAGGTTATACGCATATGCAACAAGCCATGCCCAGTAGTGTGAAGTTGTGGGCAGCTGGCTTTGCAGCAGAATTGCGCGATGATGCGATCGGGCTTGCACATGTGCAGCGACGCATTGGTAAAAGTCCTTTAGGTTCTGCAGCGGGTTATGGCACACCAAATTTACCATTGGATCGAGCTGCAACGGCAGATTCATTGGACTTCAATGAAATACATGAGCCAGTGACCGCAGTGCAATTATCACGCGGTAAAGCTGAAGCACAGTTGTTGTTTGAAATTAATATGGTGATGCAGGATGTCGCGCGTCTGGCTGCGGATCTATGCTTATTCTACACACAAGAGTTTGCGTTTGTTTCATTGCCCGATGCATTTACAACGGGCTCATCCATCATGCCGCAGAAACGTAATCCCGATGTGTTCGAGTTGATTCGCGGTCGTTCAGCCGCCGCGCAAGCGGCCTTGTTTGAAGTACTGGGTATTGTTGCCAAGTTGCCATCGGGTTATCAACGCGATTTGCAATTGATCAAGGTTCCATTGTTTCGCGGTATTGATTTATGCAATGCAACGCTGGATATTCTTGCACCCGCACTTGATGAAGTGGCTTTTAAACCAGAAAACATTCACATGGACGAATCCATCAATGCTGCTGCTGAAGCGTATGAATTGGTGAAGAACGAAGGTATTCCTTTTCGCGAAGCGTATGCGCGAGTTGGGAAGAAATATCTCAAGTGATGTTTACATGAAGATGCATATAAATTCGTAAATAACGTGCTGAATCATTCCCGCGTAGGCGGGAATCCAGTAGAAATTGATCTTGGTATTCTGCTGCAAACTTTACATATCAAAGGAATATTTAATCACTAGATTCCCGATTTCGCGGGAATGACGTTGCAGTAGATCGAATTACAATATGACTTCATACCAAGTCTCATAGTCCAATATGCCTCTTCTTGCCCTCTGTGCTGTATTACTTGCCGCGTGTATGCATGCAAGTTGGAATCTGGCCGCTAAGCATGCCGCTGGGTGTAAGCATTTCGTCTGGATCTATTCCATGGGTGCGGTATTTATCTGGTTGCCACCCACGATATGGATTATCGTCACAACACATCCGGTTTTTGATACCGCACAACGTTTTGCATTGATCGGCACAGCAGTGTTGCATCTGGGTTATTCATTGTCATTGCAATCTGGTTATCGTGCTGCTGATCTATCCATTGTTTATCCCGTTGCGCGTGGCACCGGTCCCGTGTTGTCGTTTATCGGCGCGGCAATTTTTCTCCATGAAACACCCAGCGTCACGTCGATGACTGGGTTGCTTCTCGTGATTACCGGCATTGTGTTTATTACAGGTTTGCTTCATCAAGGTAAACAAATCTCGGCACGAGGACTTTCGTGGGGAATTGTTACCGGCACATTCATCGCCGCTTATACCTTGAATGACGGTTGGGCCGTGAAGACATTCTTGATTCATCCATTGATCATAGACTCGGTGGGTAATGTGTTCAGAGCGATTGTTCTATCGCCATCTGCATTTTCAAATCGAACGCAACTGTGGTCTGAAGTCAAACAATATTATCGACCGGCATTGATGGTTAGCACATTCGGTACCGTAGGTTATGTGTTGGTGTTGTTCGCAATGAAGGTGGCACCGATCAGTCATGTTGCGCCCGCACGTGAAGTGGCGATGTTAATTGGCACCTACTTTGGCGCGCGAGTATTAAAAGAAGCCGTGTCGGTTGAAAGAGTGATTGGTGCAATGTGCATTGTCGGTGGAGTGGTGGCGTTGGCGTTTTAGGGACTTGATTCGGATGTAGGGTGGGTTAACAGTGCTTTGCGTAATCCAGCATCTATGAAGAATATAACGAGTGAACATTCTTAGCTGCCTTTCTTACTTTGTGAAATTGCATTACGTTTTGTAGCGGCAATTCGTAATTCTATTGTTAGTGTTTTCGCTTAAATTTCCTCTTAACATTTCCTAACACTATTTTCTTGCTGGAAGTCACGATAGACTCAAGCATAAAAATATGCGAAGTTTATTGAGCACTTACCAAATTGGTGACAACGTGACAACAGATCAAGATAAGAAGTCCACTGTTAAGTATTGGAGGCAAGCTACATTACTGTCGTCGCTGGTGGCGGTGGTTGCACTTCTATGGGGACTGTCTCTGAATCAGCAAGTAAAGCAGCTCACGAATTCTCTGAATACCTCATTGGCACTTGCCACAGAGGCAAATACAAAAATACAGACTCTCTCAAAACGTGACTTACCTATTATTCTAAGTTTTCAAAAAACTTTCCTTACTCAAGAGCTGATAGCCACATTTAGAAACCTCACATCTGTTGATCTTGAAGTTGCTGCAGTTTTTACTAGCCCAGCTACTAATGCACAAAAAGATGTCAATCTAGTCATCCCTGCTAATGGATTTATACAATTTGGTAAGGCTCAAGGATGGTCATTTGCGGCAGGGCAACATATCAAGTTATCAAATAACGAATACCGAAGTCTTGACTATCCTGTTTCAAATTAAGCAACTTTTGAAAGATGACAAAGCAATGGTCAGAATGGCGCAAATTTCCTGATCCACGTAAGGCCGAATTACTTACCGCTCCTTTAGGTTCTGGCTGCTACAACATTCGTAACGGCACACAATTGATTTTATTTGGTGAAAGTGGCCATGTGGCAGAGCGTCTCACCACGTTATTACCAAAGCCATTAGGAAGTGGAACAAGATATAACGAAGCCAAGCGCGTATACGTACTTGAACATCTAGACACCATTGAGTATCAGACGCTTGCTTGCTTTACAAAAGCTGAAGCGGTAGAACTAGAGCGGAAACTGAAAGCAAGTTGTGACGCGTACCTATTTAAGACATAACAGAAGCAGTTTGAAGGAAATTACTAAGTGACTTAAGTAAGCACACGTAAAATATGTATCAATGCAGTTGAAAGAGTTTGCCAAGTATTGCACTGGGTAGGCCTAAGCCTACTGTGCTTCCGCCACAGCTTTCATATTCACAAGACCCGCTTCAAAGTCTTTACCAATCATGTTGTCCATACTGAAAAATACTTGCATCAGCTTGCTCATATAATTACTTGGTCCAAACATAGTCCATGTGACCAGCGTGGTTTGGTCCTGTGCTTTTAAATCAAATTGCGCAGTATTATGAGCTTCAAAAGGTTCAAGAAAATCCAGCTTGATCGTAATTTGAGTGGGTGTGGATTGCAGGATTTCCATGCGGCCCTTACCAACTTTCTTATTGCCTTGCCATTCATAGATTGAACCGGGACCGTTTGTTGCACCGGATTGTGCTCGCTTCATCGCTGGATCGAGTTTTTCCCAGGGTGACCATGATTGCCATCGATTAAAATCATTGATAAGCACAGCAACTTTTTCGGGTGGTGCTTTAATCGTAATACTGCGTGTCACACTGAAATTATCCGGTTTAGTGGTGGCATAAAGTAGAATCATTGCAACCATTAGTACGACGACGATTAGAATTTTTTTTAGCATACATCCTTCAGATGTGGATAATGTTATTCATCAAGTTCCTTGATAATAAGTCAATTCAATGAAGTTCGGCAACTCACTTCTGTATCGTCTATCAATCCCGAGTGATTTATGTATTTACCCAATCATTTCGAAGAACACGATGTTGCGAAATTACATGCAGTTATCAGTCAACATCCGTTGGCGACATGGATAGTTTGTGCTGATGAACAATTGGAAATTAATCATATTCCATTTCTGCTCGATAAAAATCGAGGAAAGCATGGAACATTGGTGGGTCATGTGGCACGTGCCAATCCAATTTGGCAGCGATTAACAGCAGAATGTCCTTCAGCAATTTTATTTCATGGCGAACAAAGTTACATCTCACCATCTTGGTATCCGAGTAAACAGAAACATCATAAAGCTGTGCCAACCTGGAACTACATTGTGGTCCATGCACATGGTACGGCACGTGCTATTGAAGATCGCGATTGGTTACGAAGCCACGTTACGCAACTTAGCGATAAGCACGAATCGGTTCAAGGAGAACCTTGGCATATATCGCAAGCACCTGGTGATTATCTCGACAAGATGCTAAGTGAAATTGTTGGTATTGAAATTCCTATTGATAAGCTAATTGGAAAATTCAAGCTTAGTCAGAATCGATCCACCGAGGATCAACGAGGTATTGTATCGGGACTACAAAGCACAGATGATGGAACATCCCTTGCCATGGCCGAATTGATCCGGCACAGGCTTGATCAATAGTTGTGCTTTCAAGCCATATTCCATGCGCCATAGATCATCAGTACTGTACCAATCAATGATCCCCATGCACCTATGATATTGCCAAGATATACAATCGTATTGACACCGCTTGGTTTTGGTCTTAAACCGCGTTGACCTTTCCATGCACCAAGCGGTAGCCCGATGGTAAATCCAACACTGGAACTGACGAACGCCCAAGCCGCGATAGAATTTAAAAGTGAGGTTAATACCAACTGGGGCAATACCAACGCCACCGTGAACATCATAACGCCACCCATCGTTAATCCGGTGTGTGCAACTCGCCAGCCGCGAACCGTGTCTTCGCTCAATCTTTTATTTATGGCCTGGCCCATCGGTGCGCCGGATAACAATCCGACCAATAACACAATTGATCCGGTTAGAAGCAGCAATTTGGTGGGACTCATGAATTGTTCCTGTGTAGACTATTGAGAGGTAAATTGACGCTATAGTAACGAGATTCATTGTACTGTTTCTAAAGTCCTATATGTCGAGATGGATTTAGTGAGGGTCTAGACTAAATTTTAAAACTGTACAAGTGATGGAGAAATTATGATTCGTTTGATCGTGTTGACAATCATCATTAGTTGCATGTTTGGATGCGGCCTTAAAGGACCATTGTATCTTCCTGACAAATCTACTCCAGTAACCGTTACGCCAGCAGCAAGCAATTCATCAGAGTCCTCATCAGGATCAACTTCTGCATCATCGAGTAGCAGTGTGGATTCAAGTCATAAGTTATGAGTGCAAATAAAAAATTGATATTGGTGGACGGATCGTCGTATTTATATCGGGCTTTTCACGCTTTGCCGCCGCTCACCAACTCCAAAGGCGAACCCACTGGTGCCTTGCTTGGCGTAACCAACATGCTGCTCAAGCTTATTAAGGAAGAACAACCTGATTTGATCGCGGTGGTCTTTGATGCGCCGGGTAAAACATTTAGGGATGACTTGTTTGATCAGTACAAAGCACATCGTGCACCCATGCCTGACGATTTACGTTCACAAACCGAACCATTGTTGGACATGGTTAAAGCAATGGGGCTACCGCTGTTACGAGTTGTGGGTGTAGAGGCCGACGATGTCATAGGCACGTTAGCAATACAAGCCGCTGAGCAAGAAATCAATGTATTGATTTCCACTGGCGATAAGGACATGGCGCAGTTGGTGCGGCCACATATAGGGTTAGTCAATACCATGACAGGATCGCGTTTGAATCGTGAAGGAGTAAAAGCGAAGTTCGATGTCTTTCCAGAACAAATTATTGATTATCTTTCATTGATAGGCGACAGCTCCGATAATATTCCAGGCGTGCCTAAGGTGGGGCCCAAGACTGCAGCGAAATGGTTGAGCGAATATCAATCGCTCGATAACTTGCTGGCGCATGCGAATGACATCACCGGTAAAGTAGGTGAAAGTCTGCGTGATAACGTGCAGACATTAGAGTTGTCCAAAAAATTGGCAACCATTGATTGCAAAGTAGCATTGGAGGTGACGCCTGATCTATTGGTGGCGAAAGCACCTGACACGGCATCATTGAAAGCGTTATATCAACGTTATGAGTTTAATGCACTACTACGACAGCTCAATTCCAGTGACGCTGATCAAGAGATTGTATCCACCGATCAATCGGCTGACTCAAATGTTTCTGCTGCGCCCGTTAATTACGAAACGATTTTTACTGAAGCTCAATTCAATAGTTGGCTGATAAAACTTAAACAAGCTGAATTGATCTGTGTCGATACTGAAACCACTTCACTGGAGTATATGTCCGCGGAGCTGGTGGGGATTGCACTGGCTGTAAAAGGCGAACCTGCGGCTTATTTACCCGTGGCGCATCGTTATCCCGGCGCATCAAACCAACTTGATCGCAATCTGGTGTTGGCGAAACTCCAACCTATTCTGGAAGATCCCAATATTCCTAAGTTGGGACATCATTTGAAGTACGATGCGCATATTTTTGCAAACTATGGAATTGCCATTAACGGCATGCGTTACGACAGCATGCTGGAATCCTATGTATTGAATAGCACCACTACGCGTCATGACATGGATTCCGTCGCAAAAAAATATCTGGGCGTGAATACTATTCACTATGAAGACGTGGCAGGCAAAGGCGCCAAGCAAATTTGTTTTGATCAGGTCGATATTGAAACCGCAACGCGGTACTCGGCCGAAGATGCTGATGTAACGTTGAGATTGCACGAAGCATTATGGCCGCAGTTGACAAGTGAACCCAAACTCAAACATCTGTATGAAACCATCGAGCAACCATTGGTTAATGTGTTGTTGCGCATGGAGCATCATGGTGTTTTGATTGACGCGTATTTACTTAAACAGCAAAGCCAACAGTTGTCTGAACAAATGCAACGATTGATTACGCAATGTCACGTGGCAGCGGGTCAGCCCTTTAACGTCGATTCACCCAAGCAATTACAGGAAATTCTGTTTGGGAAATTGAATATTCCGGTGCTGCGAAAAACACCAACCGGTCAACCCTCAACCGGCGAAGATGTGCTTGAAGAGCTTGCAATAGAACACGATTTACCGCGCTTGATTATTGAATACCGTGGCCTGGCAAAACTTAAATCCACCTATACAGATAAGTTGCCTTTACAGATTAATGCGCGTACGGGCAGGGTGCATACTTCTTATCACCAGGCAGTGGCCGCGACTGGACGTTTGTCATCCACCGATCCCAACTTGCAGAATATTCCGATTCGTTCGCCGGAAGGTCGACGCATTCGCAAAGCATTCATCGCTGCACCTGACTACGTCATCGTTGCAGCCGATTATTCGCAAATTGAATTGCGTATCATGGCGCATTTGTCGGGTGATGAAAGTTTATTGAAAGCCTTTGCGGCTGATAAAGATATTCATCAAGCTACGGCGGCAGAAGTACTAGGTCTTCCACTTGAGCAAGTGACCAATGAGCAACGACGTTCCGCCAAAGCAGTTAACTTTGGATTGATCTATGGCATGTCAGCATTTGGTCTGGCGCGACAACTCGGTATTCAACGTGGTGAAGCTCAACGTTATATCGATTTGTATTTTGCGCGTTATCCCAAAGTGAAATCTTATATGGATAGAACTCGCGAGCAGGCGCGTGAATTGGGTTATGTGGAGACAGTGTTCGGTCGTCGTCTGTACTTGCCGGACATTCGCGCTAGCAACGCGCAACAGCGCCAATATGCAGAACGTAGTGCGATCAATGCGCCTATGCAAGGCACCGCTGCGGACATTATCAAGCGCGCCATGATTACCGTGGATAATTGGTTGCAGCAATCTTCATTGGGCGCGCGACTGACCATGCAAGTACATGATGAATTGATATTCGAAGTGCCCATTGCTTCGACTGATGAATTAATCGCGGGTGTCAGACAACGCATGTCATCAGCAGCGGAATTGCATGTGCCATTGAAGGTTGATATTGGCGTGGGCAACAATTGGGATGAAGCACACTAAAACTTATCTCAACACTCCAAGCTTATTCGCTTGCATTCATGCGGCTGGCAGAAAATCTGCAGAATCGTATTTCGCAATGATTCGAGTCGATGTGATGCCAATACGCGACAATACTAATGCGAACTTTTTCTAAATCATGCTTTCTTAGTATCGACTCACTTCATTAAGAGAATATTGCCATGAAGACACACCACTTACTTGTATTAGGATTATTAGCCTCGGTATTAACATCAAACGCTTTTGCTTTTGATAAAGGAATATATGTCGGCGCCAGTCTCGGCCAGGCGGATGTCAACATTACGTCGACTTCGAATAATATTGATTTTAAAGATTCTGATGCCGCATATAAGGTTTTACTGGGCGTGCGACCATTGAATTGGTTTGCAGTAGAAACAAGCTATGTTGATCTGGGCAAGCCGGCCAATTCCACTTACGCTGCTCGCACTACGGGCATCAGTGGTTTTGCATTGGGCATATGGGACAAAGGTCCTGTGGATTTGTTTGCGAAAGCGGGTGCAATCAATTGGAATTCAAAAATCACCAGTAACGGAATCAAATTGTCCTCTCGTGACAACACTGATTTTGCATATGGTGCAGGAGTTCAGGTTAGTTTATTGGTTGTAAAAATTCGCGGCGAATACGAACGTTTTGAGGTCGGTAAGGGCGCCAATATGCTTTCGCTCGGCGTTGTGTTTACTTTTTTGTAGTGAGAGCGCTCACTATAACGTTAAGCAATTGTCACCCTAAAAAAATAGGAAATTCCCGGAACTAATTGGCTCGACCTCACTCATACCTACTGAATGTCCGCAAAGACATTTACGTCTTCGCTTCCTCCATCGTGAGGACGTAAAACCCGGAATATCCCCATCCCGGGTTTGTTATATCCCCGGTGGTTCTTCCACCGGGGTATTTTTTTGCCAAAAATATAAATATCGTTGCCATTGCGTATTAATGATTTTTCAATAGCAGGATGATAATGACGAATAGGATAAAGCACATACTCTTCC
>JAICKZ010000328.1 GCA_025927665.1 Steroidobacteraceae bacterium
AATGAAACGCAGTTGCCAACACTTCGCCGTTCATAACATCTTGTAACGTTGCCACGGTAACATCGTGCGCGGGCGGGCCGAATCGGTATGAATAGTTAATGTCAAAGAAACTGCCCAACAATTCATTGGCAGATAACTCTTCAGCCGAGTGTGCAGACAATTGCAATGTGCGTTCGATGCCGATCACAACATTCACATCGTGCATGCATGTTAATGATAACTTTACCTCTCTGACCACCGCTGTATCGTTAATAAGTTGAATTGCAATACCGTTCACGCCTTCATCCGTCATCGTCACTTGTATTGGACGAAATGCACGTCGCAACGCATACCACGCGGCCTTGGGTTCACATTGCGAGTCCACCACACCCCAACCGGCACCCGGCAACAAGTCTTGATACGTCCATACTAATCCACCGGCACATGGTGATCGCTTACGTCGCCATTCCGCAAAAACATATTCCATGACTTCACCGGTCACGGCGCGTGACAATTCAAGATAACGCGCAGCATCAGTACGACGCAACATCATCGGATCAACTTTGTATAACAGTGCAAGATAGAATTCGCGTACATCTTCAAAGTCCCATGATGCTTGCAAATCACGAGGGACTCGCTGCTTCCATAAGGGATGATGTACCGAGGGAATTGGCAATGAACGTTGTAGTATCATTTCTTCCGGCACATTGGAGAATGCCAAACATTCGGATGCGAATTTGACTTCTGCGCGTCGAGCATCTTCAAGTGGTCGCATGTATGCACCCACGCCGTAGTAATGTGTCACGCCCGTATTGGCAACGAATGGCAATTCACCGCCGTAAGGTGAGCTCTTGACATAGGGTACATCAGGACGAAATGCGGAGCATACCTCTGGCAACAACGTGTCAAACAAAGGACCCGTCCAAACGTCGGCCTTAAATCCCAACATTGCAGCTTGTTGCGCCACTTCACTGCCGCCACAGAGTACTGTGATACATGGGAAGGATTGCGTACGATCCAGAAATTGCATCGCTTCTTCGCATACGTTGTTCGCAAAGCTTTCGTCACCGATTGGATAATCAAAGTTGGCAAACATAAAGTCTTGCCACACCATAATGCCGAGTTCATCACACAGCGCGTAGAATGCATCGGCTTCGTACACCATAGTGCCACCCACTCGCACCATGTTCATATGGGCATCGCGCATCAATTGCAGCCATGGTTCATAAGTCTCGCGCGAACTCGACAAACCTACGATGTCCGCATTGGTCCAACATGCTCCACGACAAAAGATATCTACGCCATTGATCTTAAGTGTGAAAGCTTTGCCATCAATGCCGCGATCTACTTCGATACGACGGAAGCCGGTTTTCCCAAGATCAAGTTTATAGTCGCCCAGCATGACATTGATTTGATGGAAATGCGCAGTTCCATGCGTATGTGGCCACCATACTTTGACATCATTGATTTTCAACTCCGCATGCAGAGTTTCATCTTCACTTTGCATGATGACTTGTACACCAGCGCATTCAAGCATTGCAGTTGCAGACACGGCCGAGTTCATTTTTAATTTGACGCGCAGCACACCAGTATTTTCATCTTCAAGGGTGGCACGAATATCTGCATGTATTACAGAAGGCACTGATGGTGTAATCAATTCAATTGATCGCCATGGACCGACTGCATGAACTTCAGGGCACCAACCTGGCATATTGCCCAGCAAGGTTGTACGCACGCCACGCAAGGTCGTAGGCACGATCATGGCCGGACGCCAGCGTGCACGCTTGAAAGATTGTTTGAGCAGTCCATCTAATGCACGGAAACAAATATACAGTTCGTTTTCATCTTTTAATGTAACGTCAACATCGTACTGAACAAACATATTCGTGGAACGTAAAATCATTTCGCCGTTCAACCACACTTCTGCCAATGTAGCCAATCCTTGAAAGCGCAATTGATAATCACCATTAGCAGAAAATTTTGTGCGATACCAATGATCGCTGTCATGTAACGTTGTCGGCGATTCAATGTTCCATGTCCCCGCCGCCTGCATCGCCTTCGCTACTGTGCCGGGCACCATAGCAGGTATCCAATATTGGATGGATTGAAGTTCTTTTGGTGCGCTAATAACCGACGCTGCCGTCGTAGTCATTTCCCAATGCTGATTCAGGTTACGAACATTGGAAGCTGTTGAGACTGTAGGCATGGTTGTGATTTTAGTAATCAGGTGTTTACCCAGCTACATTTCTAAATTCGCTAATCGCAGTAACGTGCCAGTACATCAAACACTGCATCATATGCAATCGCCAATGAATCAAGACTGGTGATAAATGAATCGAACTTCTTGCGAGTTACCGCGCGCGCCAACTGAAATTGATTGGTTTTTGCACCCACGGCAATGTCACTCGCGGCATTGACACCTTTCTCAAGATTGCTTTCGCCTTGCGAAGCAAGCCAGGATAAATGGCTGCTTAACATTTCGAAGTTGGCACCGACTTGACGCAATGTATTAAATGCATACAGATGAAAAAACTCCATCGATCGCTGCGACAACATTTCTGCATGCGTCGGAAAGGCTTGCTGATAGGCACGAATTGGATTAGTGATTGGCCGAAATCGTAAATGATGCTTCAACATTTTCACTGCTATATCACGCGTTACCACGGGCGCTTTATTCTCTCCCGGTTTTACAAACTCTACGTACGGAAATAATACCGCTTGTGGACTGCCGGCTGCGTATGACTGACGAAAAATTCCTTCGTAATCCGCGTCGCTTAACGCAAAAAAACCAGCATTGTGAAAATAATGTAACAACTTTGCATCGGGATCAATATGATTGACACC